>CALCGS010000116.1 GCA_937901165.1 uncultured Alphaproteobacteria bacterium | reverse complement strand
GTGTTAGGTGGAATTAATCAGTTCCTTTATGAACATGGTGAAAGTGGCGTGTTTTTTCGTCTGTTTGGTAACGAAAGAATATTGCGTAATTTGTTAAAGAAATTCCCACGTGTTGCACGTAATTGTGAAATTATTCATGCAAATGAAGTTATTTCCGGCAGTGACAAGGTTCGTGATGTTATTCGTCATGCACAAAATACATCTATGTATATGGCGATAAAGGATGTTCGTGATGGCAATTCTGCTGCGGTGGTCAGTGCTGGCAATACTGGTGTTTTGATGTCTTTATCAAAGTTGGCATTAAAAACAGTTGATGGAATATCCCGTCCTGCAATAACAACAATGTTGCCATCTGGTGGTGGTGATTCACGTGTTGTTGTATTGGATTTGGGTGCTAATGTTCAATGTGATGCTGAAAATTTATTTGATTTTTCTATCCTGGGAAGTGTGTATGCCGAAGTTATTGGTAATATGAAACGTCCCAAGGTTGGCATATTAAACATTGGTGAAGAAGATACCAAGGGTAACGAAACACTGCAAAAATTAAATCATATTTTATCGGTTCATCGTGAAGAATTGCCTTTTGAATATATTGGCTTTGTAGAGGGAACGGATATTAGTGGTGGACGTGTTCAGGTTGTTGTTACAGACGGTTTTACAGGCAATATTGTTTTAAAAACTGTTGAAGGTACTGCAAAACTTATAAAACGTGTTATCGTTGAAAATTTCAAGAAATCTATACTTGCTGTGATATGTGCGTTCTTTTTGGCGCATGTATTTAAACGTTTAAAACATAAAATTGACCCTCGTTCGTATGCTGGGGCTACATTTTTAGGATTAAACGGATTTTCTGTAAAAACGCATGGTAATAGTGATGCGCTGGCATTTGCAAATGCTATTAAATACGCGTTTGATTTAACCAAACAAAATTTTAATTCTTTAATATCGGATAGGGTTTTATCTGTGGCAAAAATCCGTGAAGAATTAAAAGGTACTGGTCTAAACAAAATAGACACAGTTGCCTAAGGTTTTTATTATATGGATATGACGGATTATATTTTTGCAGAAATAGCGTTAAAAAGGGGAAAACGATCCCCAAAAAATATCAATTGGTTTGCAATATTCTTATTATGTCTGCCATTTCTTATTCTTTTATGTGCTTTAATTATCACATAAAAATCCAAATTTTTTTAGGATAATAAACACATAACAAGGTTTGTTTTTCTGATTTATAATACTTGTTGTAAAACCAAAAGGAAAACAAATCATGAAAAAAGCACAAAATTGTAAACTAAATCAAACCGTTAAAAAAAATAAACCGGGGAAATGGATACAATCCATGAATGATTTAAATATGGTAATGGCGGCAATAGGACACGATAAAAGTGATAAAAAATTATTGCCGCCAACCAGAAAAAGATAAAAAAAGACCCGTCAAAAATTACTTTTTGACGGGTTCTCCTCTCCTTCCGGACTGACCGGAAACTTTCATTATGCCGCAATAGCATTTGTGGTAGATTTTATTTCGCTTGCATCAAGGATTTTTTTGGCTTCTGCAAATACCATAGCCTTAACACGCAATGCCAAATCTTTTGTTTCCAAAGATTCAGCGGCTATATCAAAATTATCTGTACGAATTTGCAAAGAAACATATGCACCAACCAAAGAAGAACGAGATAAATCTTCAATAGAACGTGGTGCGTTGTTTTTGCCGATATGTAATTCGTCACTCAAAGAAACAATTTGTCTGTCGCCATTGACCCAAACGGTTGTTGTTAGAACTTGGTTTAACGCAATCATAATTTCTTTAATGTTTTTTGTCATGGGGTGTCCCTCCTTTCATATTTTGTTATATTTTTCTTGGCAAATATGTATTTACACCAGTATTTACAATCAAGAAAAAATAATCGTTTGTTTGTTTGTTTATTTGTTTGTTTTTTTCCTGAATTTCCGCTGTTTTTTGGAAAAACAAGATGTTTGTTTTGTTTTCTCCTTGTCTATACAAATATCATAGAATAAAAACGAATCGGGGGTCAAGTAAAAAAAATAATAAAAAATAAAAAAAATAAAAAAATGCGGAAAACCAACAAAAAAAACACATCGTTTTGATGTGTTTTTCGTTAACCAGATTTATATTTACTGTGCGTTTTGGCTTGGACACACATCAGAAGACTTTTTGCATTCGTTGTTTGTTGTATCCCAAGCACATTTTACAGTTATTTTTGTTGTTCCTGTACCTGATTTACATAATGCGGGTTCTGCGGTTGCATTACAACTATCTTCTTCTGTAATTGTGCTACAAAAATCACTTATTTCGTCATCACTTTCGTAAATAGGTAATTCTGTATACACACCATTGACCCAATCACGCATAACTGTTGGGGTTGGAGTGTCTAGTATTAGTCCATTTACAGACATACATGTCACTATTTGTGAACGACAAGAATTAATGGCGACGTTGTTCTTGGTTGTGTTTGCATCGGACGCATCAAATCCATTAGAAGACAAACAAGATGATACATTCGATATACAATCTTGTGCGTAATCTGCAAATAATTCATCTTGTGAAGCCTTTATTTGAACCAAGGCGCGTGTTAAATATTCTTTGATAACTTGATTTTGGAAATCATATTTACCTTTGGAATCGTATGTATATTTTTGACATTGGTTTAACACAGAAATGCACATACCATAATCTTTGTTGTTTTTATCATCATGATATCCAATGCGATTTACTAAAAATTTTGCCATGTTATCGGTATCAAGATTTGTGGCAGAATCCTTTGTAACTGCATTATTTACATAAGATTGTAAAGACCAATTTGTACCCCATGGTTCATCGTCAGTGGAACCAGTGGATGATTTCCACATATTATAAAAAGATTCTGGTCTTGTTTTATTGTTATTAATATCGGCATTTTCTTGGATTGTGTATCCGGGCATACTGCCAATAACGACTTCGCCGTTATAGATGTATTTTCCTGTTGGGTCTAAACAACTTTCGTAATCAGAACCGCAAACATAATCACCTTGCATACAAGTATCCAACGCACTTACGCAACCAGCCAAATCATAAACATTTTTGTTTTGTGCAACCATCAAACGGGCCTTTTTCAATACTTCTTTTGCATTTGCTACAGTTGCAGCCATATTTTTATTTGCTTCTGTTAAATTCTTTTCGTATGCGATACAGGCCTTGTCTATTTCCAAATCGTATGCATTTGTAATTACAGACGCATCCAAACCTTGGGATGTGCAAGAATCTAAGACTGTGGTTCTGCATCTTGCCAATGCGGATTTATACAAGTTTTGACCACGTTGATTGGATATGGTTGATATTTGTGTGTTGTTAGTAGTTCCCAAGAAAGAACTTATATCAAAACCGGAACTGTCAAATGAAAAATCTAACAATCCAGATAAATCCATTGTCATACCGTTTGTTGTCGCATTACTGGATGTCGAAGTAGGCTTTATGTTTATAATCATATTTTTTACTTTATCCAACGAAGATTTTATCGCAGATGTATCGCTTGTGCCTTCCATTGCGATTTCAGCCTCGGTCTGGGTAAACAACGTTTCGATGTCGTTTCCAGACAATCCGATATATTGAATTTGACGTGCGATATCTTGTAATGCTTCTGTTGCGTTTTCCAATGCTTCTGCTGTTTTTGAATAATTGGCAATGTTTTTAGAACAAGAACAACGTCCTTGATTTTCGTCCAACACATTACAATAATTATCCATACAAGATGCGAATTGGGCCTTGCAATAATCCGTCAATTCTTTTATAGAATCCATTTCTGCTGTTGTTGATGTAATATCATCGCTTGTTAATGCAGCAGAACCGGATGTCGCAGAACGTATCGTAGAATTGCGTGAACTTGTAGAAAACGAGCGTGTGCTTATGCGTGGTGTAACAGAATTAGGATTGTATAAACTTGTATTACTTGTTTGTAAAACACTGCCTGCACGTGCACGAACTGTTTGATTTGCGGTGTTTGTGCTACGTCTTGAAGAAGTTGATGTTCCACGATTTTGTGTTGTTTTTGTGGTGTTTTCGCGTGATTGAACACGACTAACCACGGCACGAGTATTTGGATTGGTACTTCTTGTTGTTATTGTGCGTGAATTTCCACCAGTTCTTGCATTTTTTTGTGTGCGTGCATTTGTTGAAACAGGTCTTGCGTTATTACGCACAGTGGTATTTTGCTTTTTTTGACTTGGTTGAATTGCTTCTGTATTTTCTTCATCGAAAACATCATCATCTGCTTCGGCATCTGTATCAATAAATTCTATCTCTTCGTCATAATAAACGGGGGCAACCTCTGCAAATGCGGGTAAAACCAACAAACTGCTAAGTACAACAACAAGTCTTTTCATGATAAAATCCTTTCCTACTTTTTATATATTTTATCATAAAATACGGTATAAAACAAATAAAATATTAATGTGCAACTATATGCAATAAAACACTTATTACAAACAAACAAGTAACAACAGTCAAAACAATTTTTTGCTTTTTGTGATTAGATTTTTCTTTGCAATCCGCACATTTACAAGGACAGTTTTGCATTACCAAAATCCAAGATAACCCCATCATTAATGCCGAAAATACGAATAACCAAGGTTCAATCCATTCGGGAATAAGTTCAGAATGTGCAATCTCTGGTGCGAATAAACTGATTACAGATAGAACAATAGGCAATACACAACAAAACAAGTGTGGTAACAAAGACGCAATTATACCAATTTTTACTGCTTTATTTTTCATGGATAACAAACCTTATTGTTTTTTTATTGGTATCCCCAGTAGGAATCGAACCTGCATCAAAGGTTTAGGAAACCTCTATTCTATCCAGTTGAACTATGGGGACAACTATTTACAAATAATATACCTAAAAAAATACTTTTGCAATAAACAAAACAATAAAAATTCCCCCATACATATCGCATAGGGGATTTATAAAAAGGGCGGATAGATTTATTACCCTTTTTTCATAAAGAGGAACTTATAAAAATCGTATTAAAATAAATTCCTCTTTAACTATAAATTCTATTTATTAAAACAATTTGAATTTATAGTTTGTTCCGGCACGTAAAGACATTTGTGTCTTGTCGCCACTGGCAATACCTGCACCAGCATTAACAGACCAATTGTCTGACAATCCCAATGCCATACCAAATGCCCCAGCGGATTCGCCATTGTAATAGCCATAGCCACCACCAACAGACATTTCACCGCGTTTAACATTTGATACTTCAACCGCAGACAAAGCTGTTGCTGCTGCAACACCACCAGAAACATTCTTTTCCAATGTATCAACCTGGGCATCAGTATAAGCATTTGCATTTGCTAATATTCTTGCATCAGCATTAGCAGCATATTGACTTAACTGATTGATAGCATTTTGCAATCCGTTTTCAACACCTTGTGCACGTGTTGTTTCTGTATTGATAGCATTTGTTAATTGTAATTCTGCAGTTTGTGCACGATTAACTTCGGTTTCAATACCATCGTTCAAAGATTGTAAGTTTGTAACGATATCTTCAGTGTTATCGACATAATCACCGTCCAATGTTGCACGATCACCAATTGCACTATCCAAAGCTAGCAAATGGTCTTCGACAGTTGTTCCGATAGCCAAATTACCTTTGTAATTTTTGCCGTTTGTGGTTTGACGATTTGCAGAACTTTCTTCAGAAATCAATCCATGGATTGTCCCCATTGTATTATTGATTGTAGCAATCGCAGTATCAGCATACGCTTTTGCATTTGTTTCTGCTGTAGTTGCTGAACCCGCTGCATCATAGTTAGATGCTAAACCATCAGCATACGCTTTTGCATTTGTTTCTGCTGTATCTGCCGCACCAGCTTCATCATAGTTAGATGCTAAACCATCAGCATAGTCTTTAGCATTTTGTTCTGCTGTAGTTGCTGAACCCGCTGCATCATAGTTATCTGCTAAACTATCTGCATAATCTTTTGCACTTGTTAATACAGTTTCATCTTTTGCATCTATGCTTTTACCCAAAGAATTTTCGTAGTTATTATATGCAGTTGCAACCGGAGTATATATTTCCAAATCAGCAGCATAAGCATTTTGTGCTTCTGATAAGTTTCCAGCAGCAGCAGTTTGATTCGCCTGTGCTTCTGCAAAGCTTGTTTCATAATTACTGTAAGTTATATCTAATGCGTTTTGAGCAGTCGTATCAGATTCATAAACACCATGAACGTTATTATAATGACCAACTGTGCTGTTATAATTGTTTGTATTCGTTGTTACGGCATCGTTGAACAATGTTGTATCAGTAATCAAATTTGCCGATTGTGATGAAACTTGTGCATCCGCTGCAGCAATATCAGCCGCATCCAATTCAACATCACCTGTGTAATTATAAGAATACAAATGTGTAGATTCATTATAAACCAAATCAAAGTTTCCTGTGCTACCGTCGTGCAATTCAACAGTGAAACCATATTGGTCAATGCTTGGTTTGTTTGTTTCGTTATTTCCAGTAACAGTGATTGAGCCTGTTGTTAAAATAATATCATTATGGAATGAACTCAATTCTGGTGCATCCGCTGTCAAAGCAGTTAGGCTATCACCAGAGTTATCAAAGTTCGCCATATATTGATAATTTCCTAAACCAACGGTTGTTGTATTTGCTTCTAATGTTGTCAAATCAGTTGTACCATCAGCAACATCTATTGTTCCAGCTGGATTTGTAAAATCACTTGTTTCAAATCCATACGAATTAACACCTAAATTAGTCGTTGAACCAGTGTTATCTGTATATGTGAATACTGTATTATCTAATGTTTCTGCACCATTGTTTGTAGTTAACGCAATTTCTTCTGTTTCCGGATTGTTATCGTGGTCGTATTCATATAACCCATATCCAGCTTCTGTGCTATAATCAGTTGTTCCTGCATTAAAATCACCCTTGCTGGTTGTATAACTTCCATCTGATTGTGCCATGTTGATGCTAGCATTAATATCGCTAATATCACTAGGTGCAATTGTTGCATTCGCACTATTAGCAGTTGCAACAGCAATTACACCAGCCAAGAAAGCGCGTTTCAATACAGCACGATATTGAGCGGTCAATTCCTTGATTGTAGTTCTTGATTGTTTAATCATTTTATTTATCCTTTTCTTTTCAGTTAACCGAAAGTTTTCTCTCCTTGTAGGAAAAAATACTTACAAAAATAACGATACAAAAACCTTGGTTTTTTATGTACCCCCCCTGGGGCGATTTCGACGGTTTTACAAAAATTGCCAGAACGCCCGGAAATCTGGTAAAAAATAACAATTTTACAAAAGTGCAAAATTATCAAAAAAGTGGTTGACATTAAACTAAGGTTTTTTATGTACCCCCCTATGTTGTAAAAAGTATTGATTTTTAGGGGTTTTTATGGTATGATGCAACTTGTGCGTGTGGTTATTTATAACGCATTTTTTTTGTTTCAAATGAAACACCAAGAACTACAAATTTTTATGTAAAAAAGGGGTGAACATGATTTATGGATATTGCCGTGTGTCAACCGCACATCAACACGAAGAAAATCAACATTTTGTTATTGAAGAATTTGCAAAAAAAAATGATATGAAAATAGATATGTGGGTGGAAGAAAAAATTTCTAGTGGTAAAAAACTATCAGATCGTAAATTAAATGATTTGCTACATCAATTAAAACCAAAAGATATATTGATTACAACTGAAATATCGCGTCTGGGACGCAGTTTGCTAGAAGTTATGTCAATCTTGCAAATGTGTCTTGAAAAAGATTGTCAGGTTTGGGCATTAAAAGAAAATTTTCGATTGGGTGCCGATATTCAATCAAAAGTATTGGCTTTCGCGTTCAGTTTAACCGCAGAATTATCAAAAATTTTACTACAAGAACGTGTCCGTGAAAGTTTGGCACGATTGAAAGCATCGGGTAAAAAACTGGGACGTCCCAAAGGTGCAAAATCAAAATCTTTAAAATTGAGTAGCAATCGTATGAGAGTTCTAAAACTGTTAGCAATCGGCGTAAGTAAAAATCAAATTTGTAAAATAATGGATATAGATAAACGAACTTTAAACTTTTTTATCGAACGAGAAAAAAAGACTGTAAAAATATATTAAATATTGATAAATCGAGTATTTTACACTATTGCTTTTGTAAGATAATAAGGATAAATATGGATATATTTTGAATGTGTCGATAAAAATAGCAATACAAAAAATACCGCCAACTGGCGGTATTTTTAATACGATTTTGCGATATAAACATATTCGGAATCTTTATCGTCCAAACAGCGACGCGATATTTTATATTTTTCAATCAATTCGTCAAATTTTGGACATAGCGTTTCTTGATATTTAATACGGAAAAATCCAATTTTTCCATTGGATAAATTCGATTCCAATTCAGACAAAGATTCAACACTTGTTATCATTTCTTCGTTGCGTTTTTTTGCCCGTTCCAACATATCTTGTTGAATTGTTTTTAACAAATCAGAAACAGAAGAATATAAATCATCGCAACTGATTGTGCGTTTTGATTCTTTACCAATATCACGACGTGTTATTGTCAATGTTCCGCTTTCCATTTCGCGCGCACCAATTTCAATTCTTAATGGAACACCACGTTTTATCCATTTCCACATTTTATCAGATGAACGCATATCAGATGTATCAACCATTACACGTATATCCAAAGAACGTAATTTTTCGCCAAACTTTTCGGCATAATCATTTAATTCTTGTTCGTTTTCTTCACGTGAAATAGGTATGATAACAATTTGATAAGGTGCAACCAATGGTGGTAACACCAAACCGTCATCATCAGAATGTATCATAAATAATCCACCCATCATACGTGTAGAAGTTCCCCAAGATGTTGTCCATGCATGTTGCAAATTACCATCTTTACCAAGATATTGTATATTAAATGATTTTGCAAAATGTTGTCCCAAATCATGCGACGTTCCCGCTTGTAAAGCCTTGCCATCTTGCATAATTTGTTCACAAGTGTATGTATGGTCTGCACCTGCAAATCTTTCGTCTGGTGTTTTTTCACCCATTATCACAGGTGTTGCCAAAACTTGTTCCATATAATCCGCATAAACCTTGTGCATTTTGCGTGCATCTGCGGTTGCTTCTTCATGTGTGGCAAACACATTATGACCTTCTTGCCAATTAAATTCAGACGTGCGTAAAAATAGTCTTGGACGCATTTCCCAACGCATAACATTTACCCACTGATTTAATTTTAATGGTAAATCACGCCAAGACTGAACCCAACGCGACATTGCATCACCAATTATTGTTTCGGATGTTGGACGAATTATGTATGGTTCTGTCAATTTAGAATCTGGGTCAGGTTGTAAAACCCCGTCTATCATTTTTAGTCTGTGATGTGTGACAACCGCACATTCTTTGGCAAAACCAGCAACGTGTTCGGCTTCTTTATTAAAAAAGTTTAGTGGTATCAACAATGGAAAGTTTGCATTTAATACACCTGCATTTTTTATACGTTTATCCATTTCTGTGCGCATCAATTCCCATATCGCCCAACCATAAGGTTTTATTGTCATACAACCACGAACAGGTGAATTTTCAGCCAAATCAGCAGCGGTTATTAAATTCTGATACCATTCACTAAAATTTTCAGAACGTGTTGGCGTTATTCCTGTTTTCATTTTTATCCTCTTTGTTTGTTTTTTAAATTCATATAATTTTCGGACACTATTTTTTGTAAAGTTGTTGCGATTTCTTTTCTGTCTTTACCAGCAATATTGACAGTATCCAACGCGGTTATTTCCACCAAAAAACCACCCAGCATCATTACATGAAAAACCTGACCAAATGCACTGCGTTCGCGTTTGCATTTTGGTCCAAAATCTTGTTTGTTATTGTCAAAATAAGCAAAATGATTTGCCATATCAACATCATTTATAATACTACCATCACGATATCTGTAATTCATAACAATTGGTTGAACAGTGATGTTTTGTGAATTTTCCAATATATTAAACATAGAACTTTTAAATTCTTTTACATATGCACCATTTGTCGTTGTGCCTTCTGGAAATAATACAATTGGATATTGTGCGTTGGATAATTGTGTTTGTACAGATTTGATAGCCTCTATTGCATGTGAAGGCCGTCTATCTATGAATATAACACCGAATTTTTTTGCCACCCATCCAACCACAGGATAACCTGCAATATCAATTTTTCCAACAAAAGACCCACCAAATCCAATTGGCATTGTCACAAATTCAAATACAGATATATGATTACACACAACCAATAAAGGACGCATTTTTGATAAATTGCCATACATCTTGACACGAATACCTGAAATCTTGGCGAGTGTCCACATAAAAAAACGCATGTATTTCACAGAATATTTACCACGCGGTATAAAGCACAATACAGGTATATGTAAAACAACAACACACCAAAATAAAACAAACTTTATCAATGCAAAAGTTGTATTAAAAAAGTTTTGTTTTCTGATATGCATTTATTGTTCCTCTGTTTCAGTAGAATTTTCTTGTTCGGATACAAATTCTGCATCAGCTGCATCTTCTTTTAATAAAAATTCAAACACAGAACGAACGGCACGTATTGCCCCCTTGGCAGGTGATAACATTATATTGGTCAAAGACTTAAAAAAACCACTGCCTGCATCAAAATTATCATCTTCCATTGCGTGTTCAGACCCCAAGAAATGTCTTTTATATGCGGCATCAATATCGCGTGTTTTCAACATTACAAAAACATCATAAGAATTAAAAGGTTTATCAACAAAAACGCCACGTCCAAATGTTGCGTTCATTCTTAAATATCCCTTTATCAAGGGTGTCATTTCGCGTTTTGCTGCATCTGCATCAACAAATACTTCTGGTAAAATATTCATTCTGGTTAATTTTGGGTTTACGCCATTTGCCAATTTTGTTATATCAACAGTTGCACGCAATCCAAATGGTGATAAATGATTATAATACAAATAAGAAATTGCCTGTGCAGACATCGCAGGATTTTGCCCGGTCCATGAAGCAACGCCAAATAACAAACCAATTTTATGACGAACAACATATTCACCAAGACCTGCCCACAACATACGCATAACCAAAGCGTTTTCACGGTATTCTGCTGCAACACACGCACGTGACATTTCCGCGATATTCATAGGACTCTTTTTTAATTTTGATATATTAAATTCAGATTCTGTATAAAAACCACCCATTTTTTCTGCAGCATTTCTATCAATTATTCTATATGTTCCAATAATTTTACCATTATGAAAAACCGCCATATAATCGGCAAATCTATCATAAGAATCATATTCTTCGCCAAGGCTTTTTTGTTCTTCTGTTGCAGATGCACCTTCTTCGACACAAAATACATCATATCGTAATTGGCGTACCAATTTACGTTCTTCTTTATTACGCGTTAAACGAACTTCATAATCACGTACTTTTATTGTCATAATATTTCCTTTTGTGTATATGGTAAAAGAGTACCAAACATTTTATGTGATATCAATATTTTATTTTTTTAAGCAATTTTCAAATTTTTTTTACTTTATTGATTCTGATAACAGGGCAATTGCAATGGCATACCAATTAGAATTATTCCACTTTTTTATGCGATAAAAATTGGGGTATGTCAAATAAGCAATCATTGTTGGGGAATTATCATCTATGTTTGCGAAATCCCCGACAATTCCAGCAATCATATCAGATTGTGGAATTGGACTGCCATCAGGGTTTGTTACACCCATACGTGTCCATTCAGATAAATTTTTTTTAACATCGCCTTTTAATAAATCTGTATCAAAATCAGATGGAATTATTACTTGACGAACAATTTTTTCATTTTTATTCCACCCCAATTTTCCAAGATAATTTCCAGCACTATACATGGCGTCGCTAACATTATTTATAATATCTATACTGCCATCACCATTTCCATCAGTGCCATATTGTTCAAGTGTGGTTGGTATAAATTGAAAGTGTCCCATTGCACCGGCCCAACTGCCATGAATAGAATTGATGTCCAAATTGTTTTTATCTGCAATTTTCATCAAGGCAATCAATTGATTTGTAAAAAATTTTTCGCGTCTGCCGTCATACATTAAACTAAAAAAAGCATTCTTTAATTTGTATTTTGATTTTACTTCGCCATAATTGGATTCTAGTCCCCAAAACGCCAACATTACATGTTGTGGAATACCATAAGTTTGTTCTATTTTTGATAGCAAGGTTGGATACTTTTTTGCCATTACTTTTCCACTGGATATGCGTTTTGAAGATACTGTTCTGGCCAAATAATCTTGCATAGTTAATTTAAATTCGGATTGATTTTTATCATTTTTGACAACTGCTGGTATAAATGCAGATTTTTGTAATGTTGCATCAATTACAGATTGGCTTATATTTTCTGCCAACGCACGTTCTTTAATGTTATCTTGGATTGCATACCATCTGTCCATATCGAATTTTCCAGTATCCGCATATACAAAATTTGAACAAAAACACAATGCCATCGATAAAATAAATCGATTAATACCAGTTTTCAACATAACTCATCCTTTATTAAAATGCGAATTTTACACCCAAATGCAAACCAAAAGATTGCCAAGTTGCTTCTTTTAATGATTCACTAACATGTTCTGTATATGCGGCATGTGTTTCTATGTATGGATTTCCATATTCGTCGGTTGCAATAGAACCATCGTCATTATATGCCCAATCGCTATACGAGGCGACATATAATTCCCCAGGTATTTTACCAACATGGAAACAATCTGTATCAACTTTCAGTGCCAATTGTAATCTGTCAGATATATTGTATGTGTATTCAATTTCAGCATTGTATGAATAAGCCCCGTTATCTCCTTCATCCAAGAAACTAGGATTTTGTTGCCAATCATCACGATTTGGCCATATTCCTTCGGAAGAATACTTTGGTAAACCGAATTGAACATAAAAACGTAGTTTGTCATTTAAAGTTACTTGTTTTTCGACTTCTAATCCAATATAAAAACCACTCCACGTTGTGTTATAAATATGTGTTGTTCCGTCGATTATAATTGGACCATCGCCACCAATTATCACACAGTCGCCATATCCGACACCCCATGGAATATCACCCATTACTTCATCATAATTTGTCATGTTTAACGTTGGACCCAGTGAATATATTCCAGTACTTGTACCGCCTGTAACCAAAGATATATCTTCTGGGGACATACAAACTTGATACAAACCATATTCCGCAGCAACATCGGTCATATCGTATGGGACGGAATAAAAATTTTCTTCATCCCCAAAAACGTATGTGCCTGTATTTGTAAGTAACGGAATAAACATACCCTGGTTTGGATAATAATGGTTAGACATTTTCAAATCGTGTTTAAATATTTCATAACCAATCTGTGGTGATAATTTCCAACCGCCAATATCCCAAATATGATGTGCAGATAATCCAAATTTTAAGTGTTGGCTTTTTCCGCTTTCATCACCCATAGAAATAGTGAAAATACCATCTTCTGGAACCGAGTTATCATAAGGTTTTAAATCGTAATCCATGGACAATCCACCGGATGCCATTTGTCCATATGTATATTCTGCAAAAGCAGACATATCAAAATTTCCAACACTAAAATTATGACGTGCACCAACAGTGAATTCATTAAAAATCATATCATCCCATTCCAAGATGGACTGTACACCTGTTTCAAATTGAAAATCTGCAAATCTGCGATTGTATGTTGCATAAATAGATGTAGGTTTTTGATTATCCAAAGGAATGGCAATCCCGTTTGCGGTTGTGTACGACCTGTTGTTGTTTATATTGTTTGTACGTGGAACCTGATAAGAATAAGAATTAGAACCAACAATTTGTTTTTGTCCAGAAGACCCCACATATTTCGTATAACCTGCATTTTGATATGTGTTATATGATGATGCCGTTTGGGAATTGTTGTAATAAACAGGCACGCCCTCGTTGCTAGCAAATACAGCAACAGGTGCAACAAGCCCCAGTAAAAAAGCAATTGTATATCCTTTCATCCTTAACACTTTCTAATAGTATATCATAAAATTAAATTTAACAAAAGGATTTTATCTTGTTGTGGATTTTTTTATTCTTTTTTGTATGATAGATGTATGATTTTACCGCATAACATATATATTCATGTTCCTTTTTGCATTTCAAAATGCAATTATTGTGCGTTTTTTTCTTGCGCAATAAAGCCAGATTGGGAAAATTATACTAAAAATATCATCAAAGAAATAGATTTTTGGGAATCAAAATTGGGAAATTTTTCTGTGCCAACTATATTTTTTGGTGGTGGCACGCCATCTTTGATGCCTGTTGATGTTTTTGATACAATACTAACACATTTGAATAAAAAATTTAATTTTGATACAGATATTGAAATAACAATAGAAGCAAATCCAAAAACTATTGATAATGATATTGTTGGCACCGATGAATCTTTTGGTTTTCAAACAGCAATTGAAGTTGCAACAGAAGGAATTGAAGCCAGAAGTGACACAACAAACCCTACTGTTTTCTTTACCATCACTGGGGCAAATTTTGACAGATAAACAGCCGTAAAGAATCCTACTGGAACCCCAAGGAGAATAGCCCCTATAGTTCCATATATACTTGAAAGAATAAATGGAAGAATAGTAGGTACAAAATTAAAGGATGAA
>CALCGS010000115.1 GCA_937901165.1 uncultured Alphaproteobacteria bacterium | reverse complement strand
TTTATGAGATTCAGTACGGCCGTCACCTGTACGATGGTCAGAACTGGCGTTATGTCAACCTTCCCATAGAACGTATCAAGGAAATGGCCCCAGAAAGGGTTTTGGAAGTTCGTGATAGATTTTATGATATTAAAAATCCCCGAAATTATCGTGATGCCAAAATAATTGTCAATATTGGCAAAGATGGAAATATTGTGCCAATGGAAATTATTTGTCAGGTGCGTATGTTTTTTGAATTTGAATGTAAAACACATGCTTATTATGAACAGGTTCGTCAAAACGGAAATGCACAATCTGATGAAATTGAAAAAGAATTGGCTGATTTTATGGAAGATGGTGTAAAAAAGTACAATTTGATGATTGTTCAGTGTTTGGACGATTTATTTGATAGGGTGGGGTGGAATATTTTGTATTCAAAAAATCAAGATGTTTCAATGTTTGAAGGTTTCCCGAAAAAATGTCCGTTATATTATCCACAAAATGTTTTAGATACAATAACGGTTAAATTGAATAGTGCCGTTGAAAACGAAATATTCAAAATGGAAACAGTACCGGCAAAACTTACCAAAGACCAAGAATATGAAATATTTTTGTTTATGGCACGGTTTGTTTTGATTTCTGCAATGCCTTATTTGAAATCCAGTTGGGTTGTGCCGTTCGATACAATGGCTGGGAAAATTTTCAATTTTGTTATGAAAGAAGTTCAAAGATATTATAAATAATATTGGTTGATTTTTTTCTTAATGGTTAAAATTTTATTTTGCTTGCTTTCGATTTAATAATGTATCACAATCAAAATAGGTTCTGGGTGGTTTTCAGAACTATAACAAGTACTAGAAAGGATGTTAGTTATGCGTCAAGGAAAGGTTAAATGGTATAACGGTAAAAAATGTTTCGGATTTATTAGTCCTGATACACCAAATGAAGATGGCAATACAGATGATGTTTTTGTTCATTCAAGTTCGTTAAAGGCGGCTGGAATTCGTTTTTTGAATGAAAATGATATCGTTGAATTTGATGAAGAACCAAGAAATGGAAAATTATCAGTGACAACAATTAAATTGATTCAACGTGATGAAGAATCTGCACGTCAATTTCAGGAAAGACGTGCCGAACGTCGTCGCGCCCGCGAAGAAAGAAAGCATCGTGAAGAAAAATCTGAAAAGCATTCTGGATTTGCGTTTTGGAAAAAATAAAATTTAATAAAAATGGGTCGCCAATGGTGGCCCTTTTTTATATGTGATATAAAAAAAATTGGTGTTTAAAAAGGGAGAAAACACCAATTTTTTGTTTG
>CALCGS010000114.1 GCA_937901165.1 uncultured Alphaproteobacteria bacterium | reverse complement strand
TGGCAACAGTTATTAGATTGGCACGTTATGGTGCAAAAAAACGCCCTTATTATCACATTGTTGTGACAGATTCACGTAATGCACGTAATTCTGGTAATATTTTGGGTGTTGTTGGTAAATACAACCCAATGTTGGCACGCGATGATGAAAAACGTGTTATTTTGAATATTGATTCTGTAAAAGATTGGATGGCAAAAGGCGCACAACCATCTGACCGTGTTTATAAATTCTTGGTCAAGGCTGGTTTGGTCAAAGCAAAACCAATTCCTGTACAAACAAAGAAACATTTGCAATCTGAAAAGACACAAATGAAAATCAAAGACAAAGCCGAAAAATTGGCTAAAATAGCAGAAGAAAAAGCCGCTGCGGAAGCCGCTGCAAAAGCTGCTACGGAAGCACCTGCTGCCGAAGCAACTGAAACTGTCGCTGAATAATATATTTCAAAACGCAAATTGGCGACGTGTTTCGTCGCCAATTATTGATATTATAAAAGGAGACTATTATGGCAACTTGTATGTTATATAAAGTAGTCATTGGTGGTAATGATACAGATATTGGTATCATCTTTACCTCATATGAAGCAGCTCAAGACGTCGCTAATGACTATGTCGAAAACAAAAATACTATAGCTCGTGTTGTTATCTATGACGATGTTACAGGCGAAATCCAAGGATAAACTATATAAATGGATGAAAATAAAAAAATTTTAGTTGGAAAAATCGTTGCCCCACAAGGAGTAAAGGGTGAAGTGCGTGTACAAACATATTCACAATTACCAAGCGATTTTAAAAACTTTAAAATTATTTCTGATAAATTTTTATCAGAAAATTTTCATTTTGTTCGGTCTTTGAACAACGGTTCAAATGTTATTATTGCACGTATAGATAATGTAATTGACAGAAATCAAGCAGAACTTTTACGTGGAACAGAACTCTTTATTTACAGGAACAATTTGCCACAACCAAACAAAGATGAATTTTATCAGTTTGATTTAATTGGTTTTTCTGTTATTAGGGATAATAATAAATTAGGAACAGTTGACGGTTTTCAAAATTTTGGTGCCGGCGATATCATAGAACTAGACAACGGTAATATGGTGTCTTTTATTGGTGCCGATGTTGATTTTGACAACCAGATTATATACGTGAAATAAATATGCACTTTAATATATTGACCATTTTTCCAGAAATGTTCCCAGGCACCCTATCAGGTGGTGTTGTTGGACGTGCATTAGATAAAAAAATATGGTCTTGCGATATTATAAACATTCGCGATTTTGCAACCGACAATTATGGAAGTGTCGATGACGCACAATTCGGTGGGGGTGTTGGGATGGTTATGCGTCCTGACATATTGGCAAGTGCATTGGATTCTATTGAAAATAAAGGCAAAATCATTTACTTTTCACCACGTGGAAAGCAATTAAATCAAAAAATCGTTCGTAATATCGTCAACGATAAAGAATGTGAAACACTTACTTTATTATGTGGCAGATACGAAGGTATTGACCAACGCATTATTGAAGAGTATAATATTACTGAAATTTCTATTGGCGATTACATATTGTCCGGTGGCGAAGTCGCAGCACAAGTTTTTGTTGACAGTTGCGTTCGTCTGTTGGATAATGTACTTGGTGGTGGTGTAGAGGCCACCCAAAATGAAAGTTTCGAAATCGGTGGGTTGGAATGGCCGTTATACACCCGTCCGTCAGTATGGCGTGGACATAAAGTCCCAGAAGTCCTGCTGTCCGGTCATCACGGCAATATTGAAAGATGGCGGAAACAACAATCGGACGAAATAACCAAAGAACGTCGTCCGGATTTAATAAAGGAAAAATAAAATGAATATTATCAAAAAAATAGAAAACGCACAAATCGCAAAATTACAAGGCGACAAAAAAAACCCTGAATTTAAGGCTGGGGATACTGTTCGTGTACATGTAAAAATTAAAGATGGCGATAAATTCCGTATTCAAATATTTGAAGGTATCGTTATCGCACGCGATGGTGGTAATGGCAATAACGCTTCGTTTACTGTACGCCGTGAATCTTATGGTGTCGGCGTAGAACGTAAATTCCCATTGTACACACCTGCAATCGAAAAGATTGAAAAAGTGCGTGTTGGTAAAGTTCGTCGTTCAAAATTGTTCTTCTTGCGCAATTTGTCTGGCAAAAAAGCTCGTATTGTTGAAGATTTGTCTAATAAATCTGCAAAAGAAGCAAAATAATAACCTTTATGTAGGGGGATGTATAAATTATGACTAATTTTTTAAAGAAATTTTTTATTATTCCCCTATTCTCTTTTTTTATTCCCTGTAATTCTTTTGCTTATACTGATATGCAAAATGCGGTTGTTACTGTTTTGAATAAAGCAGCCGGAAAAACACAAACATTTTCTATACCTGTTGGTCAATCTATTCAATTTGAAAAATTATCTATTTTGGTACAAAATTGCAAACAAACAGACCCTTTCCAAGCGGAAGATTTCTTTATGTTTGTCGATGTTTTTGATGATGATGAACAAGTCTTTGGTGGTTGGATGTCCAAAAACGAACCTGGCGATAACC
Source organism: uncultured Alphaproteobacteria bacterium (assembly GCA_937901165.1). GTDB lineage: Bacteria > Pseudomonadota > Alphaproteobacteria > Rs-D84 > Rs-D84 > Enterousia. Next base: position 3,809 of record CALCGS010000114.1, on the reverse strand, counting down.
CACTACAAAATCAGGACTATGATTTGTGGTTGGTAAAGTGCGAATAATTTTACAACAAGGAGAAAAAGAAATGAAATTTTTAAAAAAATATCTTAAATTCTTTATTGGTGTTGCCGTAATCGTTTTGGTTGGATTTTCATTTTTTTTAACACAGCACCATACTGAAAAATTGGAAAATTCTAATTTGGATAAATGGGTTGCTGCATCACAAGAACAACGCATTACCGCGGTTCAAATACTAACCGCATCTGATGAAAATATTGATTTAATTGTAAAATGCATTGATAAAATGTCTGGGTTGGACGGTGCAAATACATGGGCGGTCAGTGATGCTGTTCGTATGTGCAATATGGGGATACAATTAAAACAATTTAATTAAAATACTATGTGCAAACCGTATGTATATTTTTGTTTAACAGTTATATTATGTGCATGTACAAACAACCAAAATATCGGTGAACAATATCTGGGAATGCCATATACAGAAAGTCCACTTGGTGAAGAAAAATTTCCAGATACCGACCCGCTATTTCGCGAAGATGGATTCGATTGTCAAACATTTGTTGAAACATCACTCGCAAACAAAAACATAAAAAAACTAAATAAAATCAGATACAAAAACAGTAATGTTGATTTTTTATCTCGCAATCATTTCGTTGAATCCGACTGGTTAGAAAATAATGCCGACATTGTTTTTAATGCAAGCAAACAATATGCAAAAACCAAGTTAAGAACCGTTGTTATCGATAAACAAAACTGGTTCAAGAAGATACATAACATCAAAACATCTATCCCAACAAAAACAGTTCATTTGGAATATATACCTTTTGCCAATCTTAATCAAATCAAGAATAAAAAAACTATGATTGTTTTATTTATTGTTGGAAAATCTAAAAATATTGATATACTAGGAACAGATTTAGCAGTTGTACATATGGGTTTTTTATTACCTGGGGGAAAAGTCTTGCGACACGCGTCTTCGACAAAGGGATGTGTGGTTGATATGAATTTTGAAGAATACATTGCACAACGCAAACAAAACAAGAACAATATTGGTATAGTTTTATTGGATATAAAAAATGACAAATGATGATAAACTTATTCGTATGGATATGGGCGCAGTACATAGCGAAACACAATGTAACGAAAAGCCTATTTTATGTTTAGGCATTGAATCTTCGTGCGATGAAACGAGTGCCGCATTGGTTGATTCTAATAAAAATATTTTAGCACACATCATATATTCGCAAATTCCAGAACATCAAAAGTATGGTGGTGTTGTTCCAGAATTGGCGGCGCGCGCACATATATTGGCCGTTGACCAGGTTATTAAACAAACTTTATCATCCGCGAACAAAACTTTGTCCGACATAGATGTTATTGCCGCCACTGCTGGCCCTGGGCTTATTGGCGGGGTGTTGGTTGGATGGATGGCCGCAACAGGTATTGCACAATCTGCAAACAAACCTTTGGTTGCCGTAAATCATTTGGAAGGTCATGCGTTGGTTCCAAGATTGGCGGCGGCATCTGCGACCGATAAAAACAATCATATTTCCGTTGAATTTCCTTATTTGCTGATGCTGGCATCTGGGGGGCATTGTCAAATTTTGCTGGTACACAATGTTGGCGAATACGAATTAATCGGACAAACTTTGGATGATAGTGCCGGCGAAGCATTTGATAAAATTTCAAAAATGCTAGGATTGGGATATCCTGGTGGTCCAATCGTTGACAACCGCGCAAAAAACGGCAATCCGAACGCGTTTAAGTTCCCAAGACCGCTGTGCGACAAACCTGGATGTGATTTTTCGTTCAGTGGAATAAAAACAGCAGCCAGAACATTTTTAGATAAACATACTGGCGATTTAGACGATAAATATATTGATGATTTTTGTGCTTCATTCCAATCCGCCGTTGTTGATTGTATAACCAATCGTTTGGGACACGCACTTGAAACCCAGATTGTAAAAAACACAAAACCAAAAACATTAGTTGTTGCTGGTGGTGTTGCTAAAAATACCGCAATCAGAAATGCAATGGAAAGTTTGGCAAACGCACACAATATGATATTTGCCGCACCACCAATGAATTTATGCACAGACAATGGTGCAATGATTGCGTGGGCTGGAATTGAAAATTTCAAAAAAGGAAATATTGTAAAGTCCCCTATTGCCCCAAGACCCAGATGGCCATTGACGGAATTATAAAGGAACAATAATGCTGAACAAACAACAATACGAAATTGCCACAAAAAAACTTATTGAAAAATTGTCAAAGTTTGACGGTTTTTATGACAGTTCACATTATACTTTACCAAACCTGGTTTCAATCATTCGTGCCGTTATGCCTGTCGATGATGTCCGCAATTTATTCATAAGTCCAGAAAACCCTGTTAGTTATGCAAGTGGATTTTGTGCATTAAATTCTTATACTATTTATAATCTGACCGGTGGGGATAAATATTGGGAATATTATAATTTATCACCCAAACATGGATTTGATAAATATGTTAAATATCTGCGAAATATTAAAAACGGGCAATATTTATACTTGGGCGACATACAAAACGTTCCGTATGATTTAGGACATAAAATCACAAAAGAATTCATTTGCCCAAACGGCAAACTGTATATGCAATTAGTACAAGATTTATATCGTAATTAAAAATGTAGGAAAATAAAATATGTTACAAAAACCAGAACCGATGGTTCAACCAAATACAATTTTTAGTGTTTCTGATGCGTCTGCTTTGTTAAAAGGCGTTGTTGAAACCGCTTTTCCGGCAATAAAAATACGTGGTGAATTGTCCGGAATAACACGTGCAACATCTGGCCATATTTATATGTCTATCAAAGATTCTGGTGCGGTTATAAATGCAATAATATGGCGCAGCACACCAATTCCTTTCAAACTCGAAGAAGGGATGGAGGTTGTTATAACCGGCAAATTTACTATTTACCCTTCACGCAGCAATTATCAAATTATTGTTTCTGAAATTGAAATGGCTGGGATTGGTGCAATATTAAAAATGTTGGAAGAAAGAAAGCAAAAATTGGCAGCAGAGGGTTTATTTGACGCATCTAAAAAGAAACCTTTGCCCAGATTGCCACAAACCATTGGTGTTGTCACCAGTCCGACAGGTGCCGCATTTCAAGATATTCAAAACAGATTACGTGAAAGATTCCCGGTACATGTTTTGTTATATCCTGCAACCGTCCAAGGTGCAACCGCCGCAAACGAAGTTGCCGCCGGTATTGAATATTTTAACAAAATGAACAATGTTGATGTTATTATTGTGGCACGTGGTGGTGGTGCATTGGAAGATTTATTACCTTTTTCCGAAGAAATTGTCGTACGTGCTGCTGCAAACAGCCGTATTCCTCTTATTTCCGGGGTTGGACATGAACCGGATTGGATGCTTATTGATTTTGCGGCTGACGTTCGCGCCCCCACCCCAACTGGTGCCGCAGAAATGGTTGTTCCAACAAAAATATCATTGATTCAAGATATTGATAATCTGGAACACCGATTAAAAACAAGTTTTCAGGCACGTTTAATTGCTGAAAAACAAAAAATCACAAATATAACTATTAAAAGCCCAAAACAAATGCTTATGGAATGGGGACAAAAGTTAGACGATGTTATACATGCGTTCAATATTGTTATAAATACTAAAATTGTGGCGGCAAAACAAAAAATAGAAATTGTCAGTAATTTTCCAAATATATTGCAAAATAAAATGGATATGGCAATTAAATCTGTGGAACACGCCGGTCAAATGCTGAATTCTTTGGGATATAAAAACGTCT
>CALCGS010000113.1 GCA_937901165.1 uncultured Alphaproteobacteria bacterium | reverse complement strand
CCTGGTTATATAAAACCTCGCGCCCTAAGGAATCCAATAACTGACGCCTTACATCTTCGGCAAAATATTGGAAAGTGTCTTCCATTTGTGCAGTAAAACCACTATTTATATTTAAATTTTCAGCCATTGCTTCGTTTGCCTGGTCGTGCGTAATATAACCCTCTGCTACCATACGATTTAATACGTAATTACGACGTTCTATGGCCCTATTCCTTTCGTTTGGTGCCTTGGGCAAAGATGCCAAAAACGCACATTCAGACAAAGTCAATTCCGACACAGGTTTGTTAAAATACATCAATGCAGCCGAACCAACCCCATATGCACGTGCACCCAAAAATATTTGATTTAAATACAATGTCAAAATATGTTCTTTGGAAAAAGAACGTTCCAGTCTTAACGCCAATATAGCCTCTTTTATCTTGCGTGATAATTTTCTATCCGAAGATAAAAAGAAATTTTTTGCAACCTGTTGCGTTATTGTTGACGCACCAGAAAATTTAGTATTAAAACCAAGCACACGCATTCCGTTATTTGCAGTTGCACGAATAATTCCCTGAATATCAATACCAGGATGTGTCCAAAAATTTTGATCTTCGGCAGCAATAAATGCGTTCACCAACTGTTCTGGCATATCCGAATAATCTATAAACACACGACGTTCTTCGGCATATTCTATCAACAAAGAACCGTCAGATGCATATAAACGCGTTGCAACAGGCGGTGCGTATGTAGCCAAATTCCGATAATCAGGTAAATTATTTCCATATACAAAAACAAGTATCGCCAATCCAGCAACACCAACCGTTATTCCCCAAAAAACAATATTCAAAAATATGTGTAATATCTTTTTTATTTTCATAATTTTTATTTTAAGATAATTATTATTTCTTTGCAAGTTTATAAAAAAATAAAAAGCACCAAAATTTAGTGCTTTTTATTTTTACCCTTGATTTTAACGCAATTTACATTTTTCTTTTTTTAATTTCCACATATCTTTCATAAAATCTTTAATTTCATAACACGCATCAACCGCACAATTTGCAACACCATACAAATTACCTTTGTACATTGCTCTTTTTGCAGAACCTTTTATATCACTTTTATTATTTAAACGTCCCTTGGCAGCACCATATACATAACGTGCACCCATTTCTGCACCACCAAGTGCAACAATAGCCAAAGTAGCAGCACTAGCAGCAACCAAAATACAACCAGACACACCCAAAATACAATCTATTGCTGTTCTTGCTTTTAATTTCTTTATATTACTTTTTGTTTTTTCGTTCATCAAAAACCCCTTTTTTAACTATATTCCTATTATAGACCCAACATTATTTTTGTCAAGAACGATATAAAAAAAATAATAAACGCCAATTAGCGCTTATTATAATTCTACCTTGCCATTTGTTGCGATTAAATCAGCCAACATTTCAATTTTTCCGCCCGCCTCGCGTACAAGCAAATCCCCCGCAGCAATTTCAGCAAAATCCAACGGGTCAGAAACAAAAGCATCCAATTTACCAGATGCAACCCCAGCCAAATCCAATGCAGGACATCCAGTACGACGCACATCACCAATTGTTTTTCTGTTGTCAGAAACATTATATGCAACAGTTAAATCTTGTTCTTGTTTTAATGAAGAAACACTGATGCGCGATGAATGATACGCAGAAAACACATATGCACCTTTGCCAGCCTCTGCATAATATAATCTTTCTTCGATTGGGGCATAAATCAACGCTATCTTTGTTTCATCACCAGACCGTAAAGCCAATGAAATTGCAAAATGCGGATTTGCACGCACAAAATTTGATGCCCCAGACAAAGACAAAACAAATTCATCACGTCCATTTCCTTCACGGGATACATTTGGCGTCAATAAACCTGCAGACGGACGAACCAATAATAAATCAGATAAAATACTTTCTTCGATTCGAGACGCCGCCTTGGAAACAAAATCACGTGCACTGCGTAATGATTGCTGAAGATTTTCAACCTCGCCAAAATCGCGACGCAAACCGCTTGCCGTCTTGTCCAGTGCAGCAAACATTTCGTTTAATTCTATTGAACCTTTTATCAGCAATTCCATTTTGCCCCCCTTAATAAATCCACAAATTAAATTTATTAAAATTTAAATCCAGCAAATTTACTTTTGAATTCAGCCGCACGTTGACCCTTGGCACCGTCATTATTGCGTTGACCAGTCCATGCAGAATGATTCAAATTATCAGTTGATAAAACCAAATCTTTTTTTACAGTTGAATACATTTTTACAGTTTTTCCGTCAGTTCTTGTGACGTTTATTTCATGATATTCAGGATGAATGCCTTGTTTCATAGTTTAATCCTTTTTATTTTATAACCTAAAAGCTGTCAAATTATACAAAGTTTTTTAATAAAATCAAGATTTTTTACAAAATTTAATATCTGCCGATACATCCAAGATAGTAATTCCCAGTTGTTTCTATGATATTTACAAATTTTCCCTGGTTATGTCCAGTAAACAAAGCCAAAATTGTTCCAGTTTCTGTCGCCAACATATCAGAAACAGTTGCAATTGAAGAATTCATCTTTTTAAAGAAACCACTTGATGGATATATTTCCGCCGCCAACAATTGATTTTCGCCCTTAGAATCAGCACATTCTTCGGATTTTATCACCATCAACTGACATTCCGAGGATATTATAAGCTTGTCAACAACAACAGCCGTTGCACCCAATAATTCACCCCACCAACCAGTAGAACCACAAAACACAGGATAATAAACAACCGAATTTACATTTTCAGACATTATACCAGACAAATCCAAATCATCCGATATCACAATAGGCATCGCACCAGCATTTGCATTTATTACCTTGCGTGCAGTTTGATAATCGGCATCGTTTGTTGTCTTTTTGGGCCAATAAAGAATAGGTATTTGTTTCATCAAAAACTATTGTACCAGATTCGGTCTTTATTTTTTGTATAAAAAAACACAAATACGCAAATAAAATACTTGATTTTTATTTTTTTAATGCAGAAGCCACTTTTTTTATATCTTTCCACAAAATACCAATATCTTTTTTTGCGGTATCATAATACTTTTGCGATATACTGATATTGAATATTGTCTTTATCAATGCCGGTATCATTATCATAAACATAGTTATAAAAATACCCATCAAAACCGTAGTTATAAACGAAGAGTTGTTTAACATTATCGAATCGATAAAATATTTACTGTCGTTATTATTTATCGCATTCATTAAAACAGAAGTCGAATCGCCACTGAATACAGCGTTCAAGAACATCAATGCAAAAACTAAGAAAATACAAGTCATCGCAATTCCTATTGCACCAGAAATCACTTCATCTATTGTTTTTTTAATGTTTTGACCACCAGATGGAAAAATCTTCCACCCCGAAAACAACCACGACAATAACATCAACGGCAACATTATTAAATCCATAGATAATTTTACAAAAACTTCTAAAAAGTATAACGGTATCGGCAGTAAAGCCATAAAAAACAACACAAAAATTAGCAACCCTGCAAAAAGTAACGGTATGTTTGGAACAACAGGAATAGTCCATAATAATTTATGCATATATTCTATGTCAAAAGCCATATTTAACATCGTCCATCCAACCGTCATACCCAAACCTGTTATTTGATGAATTTTTGCCAGTTCACATGCCAAACTATGACGTAAATTAGGTGAATATGCCCCACGTTCATCATTACCACCGGCAACCTGTGATTCTATTATTGCCGTTGATATTATACATTTTGTGTAATTTTCAGCACTTTCTGGGGTTATTTTATTTATAACATGCGACATTGATAACCCAACGTTAAAAACAGGTTCTATGACTATGTTGGTTATAAGACGCGGAACAGGTGCAAACAACAATGCAATAAGCACACCTAGTTTAATAGCATGCGTTCCAAACGTACCGCCAATCGTCCATCCATCAAGATTAAATTTTGCATTCGAACCAACAAATCCAGAAAACACATACCACGCAACCCAAACAGCCGTCAAACCAATCGCAACCGGAATAATAATTGTCCCCAACGCACTATAAACCTTGGGCAATATGTTTGATAAAACAGTCATAATGTTTGAAAATAATTCACATGTCCAACAAGAAGAAAAAAATTCAAATGATTTTTGCATATCAACAGGGGCAAGACTGCGATAAATCGAAACACCTGTTACCGCAATACCACCCGCAGCAAGCACAACAACAAATGGTGCAACCGCCAATGCCGACACCGGTAAAAAAGACATTAAAATTATAATAAATTTTTTAAACCAACTCATAATTTTATTATAACATATTTTTTAGTAATTGTGATATAATTATAACAATGTCTATATTGAAAAAATTATTTTGTATTTTTTTACCTGTTATTGCTTGTTTCGTTCCAAGCATGGCGTTTGCCGAATGGGGAATTTTAGATAAGTTAGATTTTTCTACTACTATTCCACTTGTTTTAGATACATTTATGTCTGTTGCGGCAAACAGTTATTCTTATTTTGTTGGAAACGGAAATGGCATTGTATATTTACTTATCTGGGGATTTTTGCTTATTTATATTTCTTCCTATGTATTAAAAATGTTTTTTCCGCAATTATGGGTTTCTTTTATTGGTCTGTCTGGCGGTGGGGAAATAGACAAACCTGAAACGATTGCTTATAACATTATCAAACCTGCAATTCGTGCCATCGTTGCCGTATCTATTTTATTACCGGTGGTAAAACCCAAAATAATAACAGAATTTTTTATAAGTCCTTTTTTAGAAGTTGGTTCGTTTTATACAACACAAATTCTAAAAACTGTTCCAGAAGCAACAGGTTTTTCTATCAATTTTGATGAAACAGAAAATAACATAAAATGTGAAAGCATTGTGAATCAAAAATGGATTTCTGATAATGGTTGCAAATTTTTAGTACAACCAATTCATGTAATTTCCGCTGCTAATAACAAAATCGTTAAACAAGGGTTTAATTTTATAACCCAAGGATTATCTTCTTTTCAGTTATTAAATATTATTTCTGGATTTTTAATTGTGTTTACTTTTGTTTCTTGCAATGTATTTATGGCCATGCTGGTAATTCAAGCAATTTTTAATTTTGGTATGGCTTTGATTTTATATCCTTTTAATGTTGTTTCTTGGGTCGCAAAAAAAGATGATGCCTGGTTAAATATGTGGCCACCTTTTTCTAATATTATAAAATCATTACAGCAAATTATTATTACTATGATTGCATGTGCTTTTATTTTATGTGTAAACATTGCTGTTATACAGGCATTATTCCATTGGAACAGCCCCGCATTTATCAGTACTGCCGCTGCAGGTGCTGCACAATCAAATGCACCAAGTGCTGCGTCAACCGCATCACAAAATATGTTTGGCGAACATTCTATGATTTGGTTGTCATCTTTGTTAACGTTCTTTGTAATGAAAAATATTTTTGATATGACAAAACAAAAATTAAAATCTTATTTGGATTCTGGTGCAGATGGTTTGTATAACAAGTTTTCATCTGATGCTAAAAAAACTTGGTCGTTTGTTAAATCTGCACCAAAAAAATATAAAAAACTTAAAGAAGATATAGGGATATTTAAAAAATAATGAATGATGTTTTTAATTCTCTTATAAATGATGGGGTACAATGTTGGACGTGTCCTATTTTTGATAAAATGTTTCAGATTGTTTCTGAAGCAGCGGCGGCAGCATATCCAAAATTTATATTTATTTGCATCATTTTATTTTGTGTTATTTTTGCTTTTTATATTTTTAATACAGTGTGGACTGAAACATCTGGCGGATTTAAACAAAGTTGGCTGGAAAATAAATCCTTAAAAAAAGTGATTATAAATTCAATAGTAGCATTATCGTTTCTTGTATTTGGTGTGACAGTACCAAGATTTGTAACACGAATAACTTTTGAACCAGTTGCCGATGTAACACTTAGTTATACACAGGCATTATTATATTCAAATTCAGAAAATGTACATATAACCGACAATTATACACCAATACAATTGGATGAAGACAAAGGAATGTTTAGACCACAATTACGTGATTCTATTATCAATATTGCAAAAACAACAATTTCACAATTTCAATCTTTTTTACGTTTAGGAATTGCAATTATTGACGCATCAATTGATTGGAAGGCTTTGTTTGGTATTGCAAATTTCATAAAACATTTAACACTATTTTTGGCTGGTATTTATTTGTTTTTTGGGTTCTTAAAATTATTTATTCGTTTCTTGTTTTATTTTGCAGATATTATTATCGCCATGATGTTTTTTGCTTTCTTTTTCCCGATTTCTTTGGTTATGATTTCATTTAAAGGTTCTGACAAAGGTATGCCGGAATGGGCAAAATGGACAAGCAAACTGGGGTCAACAGTTGGGACAGACCAAATTAAAAATGTTGTAAATTCCATTGTAACACTTGGGTCTGTTGTAATTACATATACTGTTATATTGGTGTTTATTGCACTGTTTTTCAAAGAATCAGGAACAGATATTACAACCATGATTTCACAAATACAAAACGCAGAAGATTTTGATATATCTTTGGATAATCTATATTCTATAAACCTGGTCAGTTTTATCGTTTTACTGTATGTCGCCAATTTTATAGCAGAAAACATACCACAAGTGACAACTATGATTTTAAGCGTATTTAATATGAAACCAGAAAAAAATAAAATGGGCGAAAAGTTGGCAGATGATTTACTAAGATTAACAAAAGACGCTTTTGATTTGGGTAAAAAAACGATTAAAACTGTCGCAGATGGAATAAAAGGTAAATAATGAATGCGTTAAAAATAAAAATTATATCCACGGCGTTAAAGTTTGTTTTGGCACTTGTTGCCATTGGTACCGGTGTATGGTATTTATCCCATTCTATTGGTGATGCAAATTTGCCTTTTGTTAGTATGGACAGTTTTATGTCCGCAATAAATGCAAATGGAAATACATCAAATACAAATGGATGTTTTTTATGCAACTATATTTCTGAATTGTTTGAAACTATTGGTCGTGCATCAGAAATGTTCTGGAAAACAATTATCGGTAATTTATGGTTGTTGATGGCCATTGGGTTTGGAATTTATATTTTTATTCATGCTATCCAATATATTTGGGAACGTGCAAAAGCAAATGCTAGCTATTCAGAAAAAGCAAACAATCTTGATTTTAAAACTTGGGTTAAACCTATTTTAACATTGGGATTGCGTATTTTAATATTTGCCGCGGTTATTGGTGCAATAGGATTGGGTGGAAATCATTCGTTAAAAATTATTTCTGACATTATTATATCACCAGTTTTGTATATTGGTTCTTGGTTATCTTCTTCTATGACAACGGCCGTGTTGCATACCAGTTGCCCGGTTTTAGATTTTTCAAATGCAAATAATGTTATTGCACCAATTTCAACTGGATTTCAATGTGTTATTGGAAATCTAAATACTCTTATTTTGGCGGGAGCATCAGGGGGATTTTCTTTGATGAATTTTTCTTGGTTGGGTTTAGGTGGCGGTGTACTTACTTGGATTGCAGGATTATCTGTGGTGGTGTTATTTCTGATTGTTGGATTTGATTTGTTTTTTCAATTATTTACTATTATTTTCAAGTTAGTTTTCTTTGTTATATTTTTACCAATTATACTTGCCGCATTTGCGTATGAAAAGACTTGGAAATTGGCATCTGGAATATTTAATAAATCTGTTAATATGTTGGTAAAATCTGCCGTAAAGGTAATATCTATTACATTAAAAGTGGTTATTTTAGTTGCGACTGTAAATTTTGCGGCAGATGCAACTTTCCCAGGTGGCACAGATGGTTATAACGCTGTATTTCCACCATTATTTTATCAAGATACAAATTTATCTGAACAAAACACTCAGGTGTTAAATGCTTTTAAATTATGTGATGAAGTATCCAGGGTTGATACAGAAGAACAACGCGACAAAGAAATATTCAAACAATGTTTCTTGGAACAAAAAGCAATTATAGAATCCGAACATCCTGGTGCATTTGATTTTATGTATGATGGATGGGACTTTTTGATTCTTGTAATAACTTTGATGTTATTGTATTTCTATGTAATCGGACCCAAGGTTGATAAATTATTACCAGCAGGCGATATCAAAACACCTATACCTGGTGAAAAAGCAGATGTCAGCACCAAAGGTGAAGAATTTGAAGCAGCAGTCAATGCTCTTCGCCTACGTGGCGACGTAGCAACTGGTTGGTCAATGGGTTGGAAAATCAATCTCTGGGCACGTCTCGAAGATGGTGACCATGCATATCTCATGTTGCGCAAGGGCCTTTCTTATTGCTCTTCCACCGGGACCGCCACCAAGGGTGGTGGTACATATCCTAACATGTTCGACGCCCATCCTCCATTTCAGATTGATGGCAATTTTGGAGTGACTGCAGGAATAGCAGAGATGCTAGTTCAAAGTATAGATGGTGATATAAAGACTCTTCCAGCATTGCCAGACGAATGGAAAAACGGTTATGTTCGTGGACTATGTTTAAGAGGCGGCAAAGTATTAAAAAATCTTGAATGGAAAGATGGAGAGCTTATCAAACTGGATATAGAATAGCAGGGGTTATTAATATAAAGAAAATGTATTAATTCAATATGTCATCTTATATATATAAAGACTAAATA
>CALCGS010000112.1 GCA_937901165.1 uncultured Alphaproteobacteria bacterium | reverse complement strand
CCGGCACCCGGTTGATCGAATTGACGAGCGGATTCTCCCATTCAGGGGTCTCCGCCGCCAGCACCGCCATCAGTACCATTGAACCTATCGTAATAATAATAATAATCCCCAATATAATATTCTGGATTCAAATATGTTTTTGCATCAGCACCACTTACACTATAATAATCAAAAGTCATACCCAACGACAAAGAAACAGAATCAGTAATTGCGGTCAACCAATTTAACCCAGCACCAAAATGCCATGCATCCCCAAAACCAGCATTATCCTCAACACTTTTTGGATGTTGCCAATCAATTCTATATGGTTGGTCCCCTGTTGATTCATATGATGGCAATCCAAATTCAATCCTTGCATTTATCGAATTATTCACATTAATATCATAATCCATATCTAATGCCAAATAAGGTCCAGCCCAAGTTGTTTCATACGAATGCGAAACACCTGGTTGTTCAAAATACCATGTTCCATCAGAATCAACAAAACTTCCACCCGTAACCCCAGCAGAAAACAATCCTTCATCAAAATTTTGTCTTTTATACAACATTACATTACTATACACCATAGTTTCAGGGTCCACACTATCAAAGAAAATCAACACAGGGTCATATTGAATTTCATCACCCGCACCAATTATATAATTATTACCATCATAAATTGTTTCAATGGCCATACCTTTGTTACGTTTGGTTTCCAATTTATACTTTAAATAACGATAACCAACCGAAGGCGTCAATCTAACGCCACCCAATTGCCACAAATCCACAAAATTTAATCCAGCATTAAATTCCATCAAGTTTCCACCATTACTCGTTCCAACAGATACAGAATGGTCAATTATATAACCTTGGAAAGGTTCACTTCCACCAGAAACAGCATAATCACCTTCAATAAAACCAGCAACAAAACCACCATTACTAATATCATCATCAAGCATTGTCGAATCACCATATTGGATTCCATACCTAAATCCCGCATCAATTCCCATTTTTACACCAGAAATATCAAAATTATAATTTCCACCAACATTAAATACATTCCATGCCAAATCCCCATAATTTAAATTTGAACCTGCGTTTTTCATTTCAAAATTCCATTGTGCCATTTCATGCGACACACCAGCAGTCAAATGCAATTTACCAGCACTTGACGATGCATTATTTTGTTTTACTGTTTTCACTTGTCTTTGCTGGGGCATACAAGAACTTTGATTATCCATACAATTCCGCGAAGTATAATAATTTGAATTATTTACGGTATCAACATTAACATTTTGTCTTCCAGACATATAAGTATAGTTTCGTTGTGTTCTATAAACATCATCCACAGAATAATAAGTTCCCGCCGCATTTACATTATAAACAGCACTTAAAATCCCCAAGAAACAAAAACATACACCAGATATTTTTTTCATTTTCCTTACCTTTTTTTTAATTTCTCAATTATTATATCACGATTATATCATAAAAACACTTGAAAAAAAACATAATATTGTACAATAATAAATATTATAAAGCGGCCATGGCGGAATTGGTATACGCGCAGCACTAAGGATGCTGTGGTGCAAACCTTGGGGGTTCAAGTCCCCCTGGCCGCACCAAAAATAATATTTTATATTCCCAAACGATGTGTCAATTTCATCATCAATATAGTTTCATTTCCAAATTCATCTGTATTATTTGGATTCACACGATAAATAACACCAGCAGCCCCATCTGTAAATTCACCAAAATTATGACGATAAACACCACTAAAACGTACTTCTCTTGTATCTGCGGACAAATCAACATCTTTTAACACATGCTTCATAACATTCAACCCCAAATTATCATCAACATAATCTGCATACGCATATTGCAACCCACCATTAACCACCGCCAAAGGTGCAGCAACCACAAAATCAAAATTTTTAATATTCAACCCAAAAGAAAACGCATTTGAATACAAATCAGACATCTTAAAACCATAAGCATTCGCATTTTCAACATTAGTATACACAAACGTTCCACGCAAATTAAACTTTACATCGTCTGCAAAATTATACCAAACCCCCGAATCGACATAAACAGTATCAGCACCACCAAAATCAAGCAACCCACTTCCGTATGTTCCCAGCAGTGTATTTTGTTCATTAAAAAGCCCAACGTCCGTACTAAATCCAAAATTATCCAAATTCCAAGCAACGTCAAACTGCCCACCATACGCCAAACCTAACTTTTCTGGTTCAAACCTAGAAGAAATCATAGGGTCTGTTTCTAACAACATTTCATCTGTAATTGTCCCATAAAAACTGCGTCCGCCCAAAATCCAATTTCCAACATTGTACCCAAACCCTGAATCAACAGCATAAGAAACCATCGACAACACAGGATGTGCCGCCCCTGTAAATCTTGGCACGCCATCCGTCAAATGATGTTGAAAATCTGCAAAAAAGAACATATCGTTTCCAGCATAATTCATACGCAATTCATCAATCCCCCCCATACCATCATCATATTGTTTATCCGAAGTTGAAATTTTTAATTCCATATCGTTAAACATCACAACATTTTTATTTTCTTTACGGGTATACAAATCCGCCAAAACATCATCCACACAAAAACCATTTGCATTCTGCACGCCAAAACTAAAATCATTCTTCCAAACACGCGGCACAACAACTTCACCATCTATATCACCAACAGAATCAAAAACAGAATTATGTACCAAATGATTCTTACCAGAAAAAGCCCCCCCCAACATCAACTTAGTTGCATTTGCTGCACGCCAATAAGCATTTCCAGACGTTGAAACAATTTTATTTCCATCATAAAAATAAACAGATTTTCCTGGTGTAATCGCCCTTTCAACATTTATCAATCCATAACCAAAAACTTTTTTAAACGCATTTACATATTCATCCACGGACAATGTATCTTCAAATTCTTCAGCCGGTAAAGAATACATACTGCGCAAATAAGCAACCATATCTTCTTTTTTCCAACTATTACCATTAACATCCACAGACAACCAAGGTCCATCAGCAGTCACAGCCAATAAAGTAAATATCTGTGAATTAGACATATACGGGAAAGCCCCCTTTAACGCTGCGACCGCCCCTGCTGCTGACGCAGTTGCCATTTCCGTTGTTGGACCAGCAGCCGCGAAACACCACGGATCAACACCCCCAGTTCCAACCCCAGCAATACCACATCTGCGTGAAGAAAAAACATTATCATCATCAATTTTCCATTTTGACAACGCCAATTTATTATAAGCCGTCCCATTATCATATTCAGAAATCGTTTCTGCACTGGTCATGTTTTTAGATTCATCCATAGAACTAATTCCCCGTTGTACAGCAACAACAGTCATAAACAAATGATTTAAATTATTGTCGTATAATACAGGTGCATAATTTTCAAATTGTGCATCCAAAACAGAATAAGATTTATTATCACCTTGTCCATACGCAAATTCCCCAGCCGGCATAACAATAATAGAAGAATTCGAATTATACGAATTAAATAAAGAATTTGCATACCCTGCCTGGGTCTTACTAGAATCATTATCATTAAAATCATAGTATAAATCTATAAAGTGCTGAAAAGCCTCAACATAATTTTTTACATTATCATCATCCGCAATTAATTCCTTAAACGCGGGTTCAACATCTTTTAAACTTAAATAAGAAACCCCACGTGCAGCAGGATTTAACGACAAATTCGCAATAACATTATTATCACGTGCCATATACATTGCTTCAAAATTTTTAACATCCACAGAATTAGCAACCAAATCTTTCCAATTCTTAAAATTATGTCCTTCTAATTTATAGACAGCATCTGCCGTTGTTCCGCCAGATACATTAAAATAATACAAACCATCCAACCCCAAATACAAAGAAATACAATCACCATCATCCGCAGTTCCCAATAACAAATCACCCGATTTTGCAACTTTATATTTTGTTTCGCTAATTTGTATTTCAGGATTCGAAACCATAGAATCTTTTGCCAACGAAATTGCATATTCTTTATCCCCAAATTCAATGGTATCGCCAACCTGAACCATAGTTGTGTCATCATTTCCTGTTCTTTTGGTCAAAGAAGCCTTAACAGTATGGTCGGAAGAATCACGCCATTCTGTTCCATTTCCTGTACGATAAACCGCCAAAACACCATTTGGTACAAACCCATAAAAATCACCCAACGCACGTTCGTCACCTTCCCAACCCGCAATAATTTTTCCCAACGCAGTATCTGTGGCACTTGCCCAAGGATTCATTGCGGTTCCACTGCCCGACAAATCAAAATTTTCTTTTTCTTGTCCTAAAACATTATTCACAGGACTAACAAAATTAGCAAATTTATCAACCGTATAAGTATTAGAATCTGCTGCTGCACTATCAGCATACGCAATTCCATCGGCACGTTCCAAAGACCCGACAGGATTCACCCCATTATTGGTAATAATCCCCACCGACACAGGTTTACCACCACCTGTTGAATTTAACAATTTTATAGGAGTGTATCCATCATCCACACCTTTTCTAAACGTTGTTTGTCCCATATACCCAGACGCAAATAACGAATACCCATGCATAAGCAACAAATAATTTTCAACAAAAACATTTATTCCGTCTGTATTAAAATTATGTGTTGGCGATTGCACTGGTCTAAAATAATTAAAATCATCAACCCTAATACCATTCGTACTTCTTGTATCCCAACCCATCAAATTATCAGCATAAATTTCTTGATATGAATTCAGGTTTATCCCACCCGTAGCATTTAAAAATGCAGGTCCATAAGGAATTTTTAATCCGGCGGTTCCACCACCTGTCCCAGGATTTTGCCCAGGGTCATCATCCCCCCTATTTCCCGAAGAAGAACCACCATTATTATTATCAGAATCAAACACATCTGTCAGCAACAGCAATCCACCAACAACCCCAGCAACCCCAACACTACTTAAAGCAATAGATTGTGTTGACGACAACCCTGTCCAAAATCCAGACGTACTTTCAGGCACATTTCTATTTTTATATTTTTTAATTTGTTTATCACACCCCGAAGCATCCGCACCATATTGTTGTAATATTTGCACAGCACTAATATCATTATTCATAACCGCGGTACAAACCACCGATAATCCCGTTGAATCAATATAATTTACATCGGCACCACTATTGATTAAATTCTGCACCAGACCAATATTTCCATTTCTTGCCGCCGTCAACAACTGTGAAGCCATATTAAAATCAGAACCAACCGCCAAAACAACATTTGGCACAAAAACACTTAAAACTAATAAAAAACACCTATAAAAATAACGCATTCTCTCTGGCTTTTATAAAATAATATCACACAACCAATTTAAGTGTCCAGCAAAAAAGACAAGAAAAAAAAAGTCTGCAATAAATTTTGCAGACTTTTAACAAGAACAACAACCAAAATATTATCTTCCAGCCCGAGCCATTCTACAATATTCAGACCAAGAAACTTTTTTTATAGAAACTTTGCATTCACCACCTTTATCCTCTTTAGGTTGTGCCACAGTATCTGGTTGTGGTTGTTCATTTTTTACAATAACAACCACCGTATCTTTAATTGGCTTTCTTTCTGGTACTGGTTTTACCGGTTTTATTGGTTTAACCGGATTTTTTTGTTTCTTTTCAGGTTCTTGAACTTGTGATTTTTGATTGCAATCAACACAAGGCCAAATACTATCTTTCACATAAGATTTAACAGTATCAAGATTTTTTTCAATTCCATCTAAAACTACCAATCCAGAATCAACATCATTACCAACGGCAACAATATTGTCATTTATAATTTTTTGGTTATTCCTTATTTCGTCAAAATTATCATTCATATTACCTGCGATACTATCCAATTTTTCTATTGTTTTTTTACCCGTTTCACGATTTTGTTTATTTCCAGAACAATTCTGTGCAAGTATAATAACCAACGCAACACTCATAGCACCCATAGCAACAGGTTGCCAATATTTTTTTATAGTTGTTTTTACATCCATTTTTTACTCCTTTTTAATTTAACTTACCTTTATTATAGACAAATAATTTGTTTTTGTCAAGTAATTTTGTCAAATTTTTCTTTACACAATTTTTATATTTATGATATAATGCAATCACAGGGATACGAGAATGACAAAAACACACATATTTTTGATAGGAACATTTTTATTAACGCCTGTTTTGGCAACCGCAAACCAATGTTCCAAGGCAAATCTGACACGTTGCTTGGATTCTGTATGTGCTATAAATATAACCAGTAATCCTGCGGCACGTTGTCAATATTGTGGCACATCAAATGCCGGCACCCCACCCAAGGGCGGTATGAAATCAATATCCGTTGGAAAATCTTCTAAAAATACTATTTCTGACAAAGAATTAAAAAATGCCCCATCCGACCCTGCGGAACGATATGTTTGGGGTTCTGAAAAATGTTTGGAATTATTACCTGATTGTACTGACGAAGATATAACTGATACATACGATGAATTAATAGAAAAATCTTGTACTGCCGCTGGAATAAACGCACAAATGTCATCATTGCAAAAAAAAGCCACCAAAACAAAAAATCAAAGTTCTTGTACGGCTGAAATTTCGGCATGTATCGTAAACGACAAACATTGTGGAACTGGTTATGCAAAATGTTCCGATGAATCTATATTTGAACAAAAACTATCTGAATGCAGTATAGAATCCATTGGTTGCGACACTTTCTTGGCAGACATCAGAACAAATTTGAACACCGCCCGTCAAGACGCATTGGCAAACACATCTGAAACAATTGAAAAAATTGCCCAAGCCCACAAATCCAATCGCGAAAAAAATTTGGAAAATTTGTCTAATGAAAAAATAATAATTTTTCCTTCTGTAGAAAGAGCAACTAATGAAAAAATT
>CALCGS010000111.1 GCA_937901165.1 uncultured Alphaproteobacteria bacterium | reverse complement strand
GGTAGGTGGTAAGCAACCTATAGAGGCTAATAAGCAACTGTTTAATAGTATAATTAGCGTCTAAATTTCCAGGTTTTGTGGTAAAAATTTACTTTTTTGCCAATGGATTCAATGCAAATAACGTTCCATCCCAAGATTGCCAAGACAATTCCAGGAAAGCCGGCCCCAGACCCCAAATCAATCAAATCGGCATTTTTTGGTAAAAAATCTGAAAGTTGTGCAGAATCAGCAATATGTCGATTGTCGATATCTGTTAGTGTGCTGGGGGCGACCAAATTTATTTTTTTTGACCATTCGCACAATAAATTTTTATAAAGTTCAAATTTTTCTTTGTTTTCCATAAAGTTTATTCTAGCATAATAATGCTATGAAAAAAACAAAAACTTTATTTATCATAATAATTATGATTATTGGAGCGGGGGCTTATTTGTTTTCCGTTCGTGACAAAGATATAGAAAATAACAATGTTGTGGAAACAAAGTTTGGAAACTTTTTGGCGGCACAACACGCAATGTATGTAAACGATTTTGATAGTGCATCAAAATTTTTGGCAAATATCCCAGAAACAGATAACGAAAAAATCAAATCCACAAAAATATTAAGTGATTTTTTCAGTGGCGTTTTGCCAAGTGATATTGAATCTTTATCTGATTCTAAAACCTCGCACGAGCGTATAATATACGATGCGTATTTGGTGAAAAATAAATTATGGAAGGAATTGTGGACTCGTCACCAAGATGATGAATCCGTATTGTTTTATAATTTTCGTGTATGGTCAGGTGTTGCCACGAATAATATAAAAAATACGATAAAGTATGTTGAAAAAATGGAAACTACGCCAGATTTAAAGTTATTTACGGTTGGGCAAATTTATGCAGAATCAGGTGATATAGATAAAGCAGTTGAAAGTTTTTCGGCGATTAAAATAAACTTTTTGAATATAAACGATTATTTGTATTTGATGTCTTTTTACAAATCGCATAATCTGGAAGATTTGGCGAATAAATTATATCAAGAATTTACAGAAAGTGCAGGGGGAATATTTTTGGTAAATTATACAGGTGTTCAACCATGGGAAATGTATTCTGGTATAGAAAATCAATTAGCGTTCAGTTTAATACAAACTGTGTCGCATACCAAGATAATGACTTTTTCGGATTTGTCTTTGTTGTTATTAAGGTTTGCAGAAATCGTATCCATGAATTCAAATAAAGATGCTATTAATTATTATATTGGACAATTTGTTTTTAATACGAGTGGCGACTATCAAAAGTATTTTGGAGAAATATCAAAATATAGTCCATTTTATCCGTTTGTTAAAATGCGTATAAATGAAAAAACAAATGATATATCAGAATTGAAACAGATGGTAAAAAATAATCCTTTGTTTGTTCCTGGGGTTACAAAATTAGTTGCATATCAAATAAAAACAGACAATAAATCTGGTGCATTAAAACCAATAAATAACGCATTAAAACAAAAGGGTTTATCAAATAAAATTCTTGCTATTTTAAAAAAAATGCGTGCGCAAGTATATTATACTTTTGGTGATATAAAAAAAGCACAATCGGATTTACATGATGCATCCAGTGTTTTGGTTGTTGACGAAAATATCTTGTCTTTGCAGGCAAAAATCTGGGCTACTGAAAATAGAGAACTGGATAGTGCATATGATTATGCAATGCAGTTGATACAAAAGGCACCTATGAATGTATGTTCGTGGGATACACTTGGTTATGTTGTGCATGCACGTGAAGGTGTTGATGCGGCACTTGATTTGGTTGAACGGGTTGCAGAAATATCAAATGAATGTTCGGTGTTATTTGAACATTTGGGTGATTATTACGTTGAAATAGGCGAAAAAGATGCAGCGCAAGAAGCATATAGTCGTGCAATAGAATTATCAGATGATGGATTGGTCATTGTTAGTAATATAGAGAAAAAAATAAGGAAGTTAAAATGAATGTTGGTATAATTGGCGCGGGTGCGTGGGGCAGTGCACTTTCCATATCTGTTGCACGTGGTGGAAATAATGTTGTTTTATGGTCTTTTGATGGATTGTATAAAGAATTTGATGGTGTTGAATTTCCAAACAATATAGTTGTTAGTTCGGATGTATGTGCATTATCTGGGTGTGATGTTTGGTTGATTGTGACACCTGGGGCTTTTTTTCGTGAAACTGTAAAAAGATTTAACGGCGTTTATCAAAATCAACCTGTAATAATTTGTACCAAAGGTGCTGAATATTCTACGGGCTGTTTCATGTCTGAAATAATAAAGCAAGAATTACCACAATGTAAAAATATTGGTGTTTTGTCTGGACCGCAATTTGCTGCCGAAGTTGCATCTGGGGTGTTGACAGGTTCTACATTGGCTGGAAACGATGTAATTTTATTAGCGGGCAGGGTGATTTTTTCAAAACTACACATTTCGGAATCAAACGATGTGATTGGCGCCCAGGTTTGCGGGGTTGGAAAAAATATAGTCGCTTTGATTTGTGGGTATATGAGTGTGAAAAGCAAAGGTGAAAACGAACGTGCATACTGGTTAACGATGGCATGGCAAGATGTTATAAATGTTGGTTTGGCGATGGGGGCAGATTTGCGAACTTTTTCAGATTTATGTGGAATAGGGGACTTGTTCTTGTCGGCAACATCAGAAACAAGTCGCAATTACTTTGCGGGGGTATCTTTGGCGCGCAATCAGGAAATATCCGGAACGGTAGAGGGGGTTTTTGCTTTAACGGGATTTATTCGCAGGGCGCAAGATTTATGTGTTCAAACATCTTGTTTAACCGAAATGAAAAAAATTATGAACATATAAAAAATAAACACTATTAAAAACGCGTTGTAATAGGGTTGCAACGCGTTTTTGTTTTATAAATGATTATTCGTACCTTAAACTATCAATTGGGTTTAATTTAGCGGCCTTGATTGCAGGAAATACCCCAGATGCCAAACCAACAACAATCGCAACAGATACAGACAAAATAACGGGCCAAATACTGAAAGGCACATTATATCCCAATACAAATCGTCCAACACCTTGGGATAAACCAATTCCCAACAGTAATCCAGCCATAGACCCAATAAAAGATATAAGCAAAGATTCAGACAAGAATTGTATAATAATATTTTTTTCGCGTGCGCCGATTGCCTTTCTTACACCAATTTCGCGTGTTCTTTCAGCCACAGATACCAACATCATATTCATAATACCAAT
>CALCGS010000110.1 GCA_937901165.1 uncultured Alphaproteobacteria bacterium | reverse complement strand
CATCTGGACACATTGTGCATGGACGGCATTGTATAAATTTTCACCTGTTAAATTGGCAATGTTAGAGCTGCCTGTAAAATTGGTCGTGGCCCATATTGCATCAATGTCTGTTGCAATTCCTGAATTAAATGTGGTTTGTTTTGCACTGGATAAAATAGAATTTATACCAGATAAAGTATTGGCAGATTGTGATTTATCCGTTATTTTAGATAATTTTTGTTCGCCAGTACTTGCAGACATCATTGCGCTAACTTCGTCAGAAGTTTTTGATACCATGGTTAAAGTTGTGTTTTTAAAATCTTGAATAGATTCGTCTGCAGTCATTAAAGCATTTTGTTTGGTTTGTATTTCGGTGAGTCTTGCAGAACAAATGCAACGACGATATTCTTCGTTTTGATTTGCACAAAATTGATCCATACATGTAAAATAGGCATCACGACAATCGTTGTATTCTGTGTCAAAAGTATTTGTAGAAATTGGTGTGATGTTTTTTGCTGTACGAGAAATAACTTGTTTTTTATTTTGACTAGTATTAGGTAATAATCTGGATGAGGATAAGCGAACAGTGGTTTTGTTTTTTAATCGTGATGATAATGATTTAGTATTTGTTGTTGTATTTGTTGTTCCAGAACGATTGGTTATACTGCGTTTTGATAAAGTGGTATTTTGTTTGTCTTTGTTGGATGTTGTTAGGGTACGAGCAACACCGTACGCAAAATTATTTGCGAAACAAAATATTAACATTGTGAAAAGTAAAATCCCCTTTTTCCTCATTTATGACAATGATAACAAAAAAACTTTTTTAATATCAAGAGTTATTTATAAGATTAAAATAAAAAAAATCCATCGTGGGATGGATTTTTTATTTTTCTGGTTCGCTGGTTGGACGAACACGTTCAACAAATGTTATGCGGCCCTTGTCTAAATCGTATGGTGTCATTTCAACCTTTACTTTATCTCCGGGAAGTATTCTTATAAAATTTTTCCTGATTTTTCCTGAAATATGTGCCAAAATTTCGTGACCGTTTTCAAGTTTTACACGAAACATTGTGTTTGGTAATTTTTCTATTACTGTGCCACCAAAAAGAATAACATCGTCTTTTGCCATTTTTTGTCCTTTTTTTTAATGTTATATCTTGTAAATAAAAAAGCAAGTTTTTATTTTTTTGCACTTGAAAAAAAACGATAAATTTGTTATCATATCCGTTAAGGATAAATGTAGGTGGAAAAATGAAAATAAAAAGTTTTTTTCTAATTTTGTGTCTTGTTCCTGTTGCTTTGTATGCTGCGGATAGAAATTCTGGACGGGTTGGAATGGTTATAAGAACGCCTGGAATGATTTCTAAGAATACGGCGACAACGTCAAATAGTAAGAGAGAGGCTATTTCTATCAAAATTGCTGAAAAGGAAAGTGTTGATGATGAAATCCCGGACGTAAATGAAGACGCTATTGGTGATTCTAGTTCGTTTGATTGTAGGGATGCGTATCGTTCGTGTATGGATGAATTTTGTTTGTTGGACGAGTCAGAGGGACAAAGATGTGCATGTTCTGATAATATAAATAAATCTAAATCTTTGATTCAAGAAATTCAAAAAATTCAGGACGAGGCGGATAAGCTATATACCGAAGGTGTTGAACGTGAACAGTTGGGTGCCAAGGCAAGACTTGTGTTTGGTGAATCTGATGCGGCTAAAAAAAGTTCGAAAGTTTCTGGAATTAGTTTTGCAGATTGGTTGGGGGGTAAAAACGGTTCTGGTGATTTAGGTGATGATGAAAATATTGGTGATGGTTTGTATTCTATGGCGGCTGATTATTGTGCGGTAGAACTCGAAAAATGTGGCGAAAGGGCCGAAATGGAAGAAAGTTTGTATTCCAGATTGATAGTTGCGGATTGTAAATCGTTTGAAACTTATTTGTCAGACCAAAAACGTGATGCTGAATCTAATAAAAGAATTGCAGAACAGGCGGTGCGTAAGGCGAGATTGGAAATGTTAGATACAACCAATAAATATAATCGTGGTGAATGTTTGCTGGCATATCGTTCTTGTGTTGCAGACAAAGGTGGTTGTGGGGTAAATTTTGAAAATTGTTTGGATGCAGGATTGCTTACGCGTCGTGCGAATGCATGTGAAAATGTTTTGGATCAATGTATGGCGGTTCGTAATGAAGTTTTGAGTGATTGGAAAGATGAATCTGTTTCTATTTTGGCGGATGCTGAAAAGTATGCAGATAGAAATATGCGGGCGACTTGTTTGGCGAAAATTCAAAATTGTTTGGAAGAAAATTGTTCTGTGTCCACTAATTCTGCGTGTTTGACAGATGTAAATGTTGCGGCTGGAATTTGTCCTGTGATTACAGAATGTAATGAAAAAATATCTGGATTACAAACGGTTATAAACGACAAATTAGGATATTTACAAACAAAGTTTTGTGAAAATGATATTGATGCTTGTTTGAAAGATAAATGTGGTGTTGATTTTACAAAGCCTGAATGTGTTGGAAAAAAGACATCGGAAATTGTTGCGTTGTGTCCACAGGATATGTTCCCATCGTGTAAAAACGAAACACAATTTGATATAATTGTTCAATCTGCGGTTTTACAGATGGATTATCAAATATTGCAGGGTTGTATAAATCAGTTTAGTGAAAAATTGGGGACTGTATGTGGTATGGATATGGCGTGTTTGGACACTGATGATAATATAATGGCTTTGGATAAATTGCCAAGTGGCGATACAGAGATGTTGGAATTACGTCAAAAGATACGTCAAAATTCTAAAAATGCTGTTGATGAATTTTTTGTACAATTTGAAAATGATACAACAATAACGGCATGTAAGGATATTCAAGGTACAAGTAAAGTTAAATTAAAGGGCAAAACAAGTATGAATGATGCGGTATTTAATACTGCAAAAATGATTGCGTATGTAAATGCAGAAAAACGTTCTATGCGTGAATTGGATTCCAAGATTGCGGAATTGACACGTCTGGAAGATATTGAAACAGCAAGAAAGACTTGTGAAGAAACATTTAGTCCAGAAACACCGGATAAATCATCCAAAAACTATTCTTACATAAGAAGTGTTGTGTTTGAACCTGAATTGCGTAATTGTCATATTTGTCGTATGCAACAGGTTTGTGAAACAGGTGGTGAAAAGAAATCTACATCTGCGTTAAAGGCTGCGGCTGGGGGGCTTTCTGCCGGGGCATCTGCGGGAACAATGGTTAGTCCGGGTTGGGGAACGGCAATCGGTGCGGTTGTTGGTGCTGTTGGTGCTGGTGTAATGGGGGCTGTATCTGGTGGAAAAGAAGATTTTTGCCAAGAATTGGAATCTTGTGAAGATGTAAGAATGTAATCTTGTGCGGAGGGAGAGAAATGAAAAAATATTTTTCTTTTGCGTTATTGGTTGTTTTGGGTGCGTTGGTGACCGCCGGTGGGGTGTTGGCTGCGACAAGTAAAACATCAAAACAATCTGCATTACAAAATGGTACGTCGGTCAGAACAAAAACAGATACTGCTGGGTTGTATAATCAAGAATGTTATGATGCATATTATGGATGTATGGATCAATTTTGTATAATGGATAATGAAAGCGGTGGTAGTTGTGCGTGTAGTGATGAAAGTATCGCTTTGAATAAAAAATTGGAAGAAATAAAAGATATTTTGATGGAGGCGGATAGAATAAAAACCGAAGAAGTTGAAAAGGTGCAAGCGGGTGCTAATGCGGATATTATTTTTAATGGAAAACGTGAATATGATAAAAAAACAGGCGATGTTAAAACTGCAAGTAAAGAAGATAGTAAAGCTGAAAAAAAGAAAGCCTTGTTGTCTTTGTGGGACAATGAAATTGATTATGATGTTTTAGGCGAAGATATAGAAGAAGATATTGGTGATAAGGTTGGAGATGATTTATATAAATCTGCTGATAAATTATGCAGACAACAAATGAATGACAAATGTTCTGGTGATGTTACGTTATTAAAACAAATGTATTCAAGACAAATTGTATCTGATTGTAAAGGATTTTCGAATAGTGTTGAACAAAAAGATAAAGAAGCCAAGGTGGCAATGTCAGAGGCTAATTCTGCGGTGCGTACTGCATACAAAGAATCGTTTGAAGCGGCAAATAAATATGACCGTGGTGAATGTATGGTTGAATATAAAAAATGTATGCGTGGTCCAGATGCGTGTGGCGAAAATTGGGAAAATTGCGTATTTACAATCGCCGCTGAAAATATGCAGAACAACAAAACGCAATCTGTTGCAGGGACCAAGGTTGCAACCATTAATAATTATGATATAACTGCGTCAACAATGGAAATGTTGGAATCTAAACGTTATATTTGTGAACGTGTTTTGGATAGTTGTGTTGCAGTGCGAGATCAAACTTATTACTTGAAATTAATGTTTGGAATGATTTTTTGCGTGAGGCGGCACCTACAATTAGATTGGCAGAAACAAAAATCGAATCGCAGAAACGTCAATCTTGTTTGACGGATATTTCTAATTGTATTCAAAAAGCATGTAAAGATGATATTGTTGGAAAAGGAACTGCGACAATGGATGCGTGTTTGGCACGACCAGATATGGCACGTTCTTTTTGCAAGGTTGAAATAGATCCGTGTGAACGTATGGAACCACAAATTTGGGATTATGTCGTTGATAAATTGGCGGCAATGCGTGTTGATGTGTGTACCCAGGAAGTTAAAGATTGCTTTACAGATGACACACGTTGTGGAAAAGATTTTTCAAAATGTATAGGTATGGATTTTGAATACATACATGAAATGTGCCCGATTGATAAATTGGTTGTTTGTAAAAAGGCGAATCCAGATTTCAAAATGGAAGATATTGATTCTATGTTGATGGGATTGTATTTGAATATTGATAATTCAGAACTAGAAAATTGCCAAAATTTAGTTGATGAAAAAATGTTGGAAGTGTGTGGCAGTACAACCGATTGTAATAAATTTGCCGCAGATGATACAATTGGTACTGGGTCGTTGCAATCACAAAAGATTGGTTCTGTATATCGCGTGACAGGGATGATTTCATTTGGTTCTATCAAAATGGGGACAGCCAGTGTTAAAACAACTGATGGTGATGATGTATTAAAGCCGGGCGAAATTGGTGTTGCTGATTATTTGGTGAATGTTAAAAGTAGGAATATGGGGGTAGAAAATGCCAGTGGAATTATTTCTTCAATAGAGGCAGAATTAAATAATATTTCTGGCACTATTAATCGTGTAATAGAAATGATAGAACAGGACCCAAAAATTCAATTTTGCGTTTCTGGACGTAATTTAGAACAAATTACTGGTAAGCAAGGTGATAAAACACAGGCGCGTTTTCCAAATTTATTGAATCAAGTTAAAATGCAAATTGCGATTGCCGCACTGCGTCAAGCACAAGATAATTATAATGCAAAATTAAATAAAGAAATAGCAGAAGCAACGAAAAATGCGTCGGCTGATTTGGCACAATATATGTGTCAAATGATGCCAATGACAAATGGTGCATCCGCATCAAATTTAACATCTGCTGACACTCCGTTGACTGCACCTTATGCAATAAGTTATGATGTTGGTGCTGGATTGTCTGTTCAAGATTTAGCAAATGGCGCTCATAGTACTTCTTCGTTGGGGGGGGGTAGTGTTACCAATGATGGTTGGTTTGGAAAAAAGACGAAACAACAATTGCCTGGTGGAATGCGTGAAATGTGGTCGGTATTTAATCGCGATACTCGTGTATGTCATTTTTGTACATCAACAGTTACGAAAAATTGTACGAATACATATAAAAAAGGTTTTTTGGGAATTGGGGCAAAGAATGAAACGTCTTGTTCAGAATCTGCGCCAGTTGAAAAGTGTGAAGATATTCAAATGTAAGGGGTGAATGATGAAAGGTGTTGAATTGCAAAGTGTTATTGAATCTTTGGGACGTGGTGTCGTTGAATTTGGATTCAAATTGTTGGCTGCAATTACTATTTTTGTAATTGGTATGTGGTTGGCAAAAAAGATAACAAAATCGGTTCAATTTGCTATGAAGGAAAAAAAGGTTGAACCGTCATTACAATCTTTTATAGCGTCTTTTTTGAATATCGCATTGCGGGTGTTCGTGGTAATCGTTGTATTGGCAACATTGGGTGTTCAAATGACATCTATTATTGCTGTGTTGGGGGCTGCATCTTTGGCGATTGGTATGGCACTTTCTGGAACATTGCAAAATGTTGCGGGTGGTGTTGTTATTTTATTGTTTAAACCATTCAGGGTAGGGGACAGTATTCAAACCGCATCTGGAGAAACAGGGGTTGTAAAAAAAATTATGATTTTTACAACAGAATTACATACTTTTGATAATCAAGTTGTATTTTTGCCAAACGGTGCGTTGTCTAATGGTGTTATAACAAATTTATCACATGGTGCCAACAGAAGAACTGATTTTACTGTAAGTATTGCGTATGGTGATAATGTTGATGTTGCACGCAAGGTTATATTGGATATTTTGTCCCAAGATTCAAGAATTTTATCAAAACCATCAGAACCAACGGTATTTTTATCTGAATTGGCGGATAGTTCTGTTGTTTTGAATGTCAGATTTTGGACAACTTATGATGATATGTATAGTGTTAAAGCGGATGTTTTAGAAAAAATTTATGATGTTTTGCCGAAAAAGAAAATTAATTTTCCTTTCCCACAAATGGATGTACATATTGTGAAATAGTTTTTTGTTCCTATGGTTGGTTGGTTTGACTTGCGGTATAATTAAGTCGGGTAACCAAAAAAAGGAAAAAAAATGAAAAAAGTATATTTGTTAGCGGTGGCGACGGCGTTTTGTTCCGGCGTAGCATTTGCAGAAAATTCAATGCATCAATCAACATATTCTGGTACACCAATGATGGTAACGGTTGAACAAATATCAACTATGCCAGATGATACGGATGTTATGTTGCGTGGGTATATTGTTGA
Source organism: uncultured Alphaproteobacteria bacterium (assembly GCA_937901165.1). Lineage (GTDB taxonomy): Bacteria > Pseudomonadota > Alphaproteobacteria > Rs-D84 > Rs-D84 > Enterousia. Next base: position 4,371 of record CALCGS010000110.1, on the reverse strand, counting down.
TTCTTTGGGAAATGAACGATATGTTTTTCAAGATAACTCTGGAAGTATCACACTTGAAATAGATGATGAAAAATGGGGTGATGAAATGATATTGACAAGTGATATGGTTGAAATTCATGGTGAAATTGATAGTGATGGAAATGTTCATACCATAGATGTCGATGTTGTACAAAAGATGTAAAATAAAATTCAATAAAAATAAATGCGCAAATTTGCGCATTTATTTTTTGCATATATTGATTTTTATCTGTTGGTTAATTGTAATTCTATTCTGCGATTTTGTTTTAAACTTTCCTGGTCATTGCCAAATGATATAGGCTGTGTTGAACCAAAACCAGTTGGAATTACGCGACGTTTTGATACACCGTTTTTTACAAGTTCACGAACAACAGCGTCAGCACGCAAGAAAGATAATTCAGTATTGTTTTTATAGCCTTTGGTGCCTGGAATAACACGTTTTTTATCGGTATGTCCATCAACACGAATAATCCAATTTATATCAGATGGAATTTTTGATTCAAATTCATTTATTATATCCGCTAGTTTTTTTATTTGTTTTTTTCCAGATTCTGATAATGCGTATTTGCCACTGGCAAATAAGATATCGCTGGATAATATAAATCTATCACCGTCTTTTTTTATTGATTCATTATTATCAAGAATTTCAGATATTGCTTTATAAAATTCAGATTGATATTTTGCAACATTTTGCAATTCTGCCACCTTGTCAGCCAATGCACGGTTTAATTGTGTTGACATTTCTACGTATTGTGCTTCGCGTTCTGCAATTTTTGCCTGGGCAGCATCAAGTGCAGATTGTAATTTTTGTATTTCTTCCATAGATATTTGTGTTTGTACTTGGGATTGTTCGTTTAATTGGGAACGAAGAACATTTATTTGATTATTATATTCTTCGGTTGTTTGTTGCATATCCTTTTCCATTGTTGCAATTTGGGATTGTGCATTTTGTGTTTGTTGTAATTGTTCCGTTAAACTGGCAATTTGTTGTTCCATTATTTTACTTTGTTCTTCAAGTTTAGATAGTTGTTCTTCGTATGCCAAACTTAAATTATTACGGCTGATTTCCATTTCTTTGATGGTATCTTTGGCCTTGGCCAGTGAAGATGCGGTTTGTTCTTCGGTTGTTTTCATTTTTTCAAGTTGTGCAGTTTGTTCTGCGTTGATTTGATTTAACTCTGATATTTTTTTTGCACCACTTGTACGGTTAAATACACTGGTTGTTGTCCATAAGAATACGAATACAATCAATAAGAATATTAAAATAATTACAAGATTAGAAAATAAATCCACAAAACCTGGCCATGAATTTGTTTCTTTTTTATATCTTAGATTTAACATTGTTTTCTCCCTCTCGTTTTTTTATTTTGAAATATTTTGTTCTATATTTGCAACTGTTTTTGTCAGTTCGCGTGTGTTGAAATTTATCTGGGGTAAAATACGCGTTATGCTTTCTGTATCAGAAATTTTTGTGTGCTCAGATAAATAATCTTCGATTTCGCGAAAAATGGTATTTTGTGCCAGTTGTACTTGTAATGCAAGAAAACCAACAGTTAAACTGAATCCCAACCCCAGCAGTGAACTGGTAAATGCGGTTGTCATACCGGATAATGGTCGCCCCAATCCAGATTGTAAAGCAGTAAGAATATCGGCATCGTCAAAAGATAATCCGTTTATTAATTCTGCAAATCCACCAACCGTTAATATCAATCCCCAAAATGTGCCAAGCAATCCAAGAAATATCAATGTGTTGGTAATGTATTTTATCGATTCGCGAGAATCTTCCAGTCGCAGCATTATTGCATCCATAATATTTGTCATTGTTTGGATGTTTATTTTATTTTTGTTTGTGTATAAAACAGATGCCATTGGGCGTAATAAACGTGGCGGTAAGGTGTTTTGTTGGATGCCATGAATATAGTTGTATAGCCATTTGTATTCGGGTAATAATTTAAACATTTCAGCAAAACATAATATTATCCCAAATAATCCAGTGCCAATTATAATGCCGTTAAGGTAAATGTTTGATGTCGCAATTTGCATAAATTGATGATGAAAAATAATCACACCTGCAACAATTACAGCTGTAAAAATTGCCATATAATTAAGTGTTCTGTGAAAATGTTTCGTCATTTTTGTCTCTCTTTGTTTTTGATGATAGTAAATTTTTAGAAACTATGTCAATAGGCTTTTGTAATATAAGATTGTTTTCGTATAAAGTGTAGAATTATATTTGCTTGTATTTGTTTGTAATAAGGTGTAAAATATATGTATATGCAAGGATTAAAAGGAGATATTTTATGGCTGTAAAAAAAACAAAAACTATTTCAAAAAAACGTAAAACTATTGAAAAAAAAGAAATTGGAATTATGTCGTTTGGTATGGCGGTAAAACGCTTTTTTCAAAAATATTTTTATTTTTCTGGTACCGCAACACGCAGTGAATATTGGTGGAATATGTTGTTTGTTTATGGGGTGGAAGCATTCTTGTTATTCAGTGGTATTGTTTTGTGGTATTATTTGAGATTGGGGGTATTAGGTTTTGGTTTTTGGTCAGTTTTGGCAATGGTATTATTGGTGGCTTTGGTGGTGTTTGTTGTTGCAGTGGAAATACCGTTGTGGGCAATAAGTGCCAGAAGATTGCATGATGCAGGTTTTTCTGCCCATTTATTGTGGATAAGTTTGGTATTGATTGTGGCTTCTATTTTTGTTCGTGAAAGATTTGCAGATGTTTTAAGTGTTGCAAGTTTGATATGGGGAATGTTTTTGTTGGTTTTAAAGGTTTTACCATCAAAATTTTCTGGAAATAAATATAGAGAATAACAAAGGGCGCCGGTTGGCGCTTTTTTTCTTGATTTTTATGCAAAAATGTTTAATAATGTGGCTTGTTCCTGCTGATGACGGTATGTCATTGGCCAAATAACAATATATGACCAAAGGAAATAAAATGGCTTATTATGAAAGCGTCTTGGTTTTCCGTCAAGACCTGACAGAGGCGCAAGTTAAAGAAAAAGCGTCAAAATTTACGGAAATTATTAAAGAATTGGGCGGTGCTGTTAAATCTACAGAATTCTGGGGATTGAAAAGTTTGGCTTATGTTATTCGTAAAAATCGCAAGGCTCATTATGTTTTGTTGAATATCGAATTGCCAGGTAATCAAATTTCAGAACTGGAACGTCGCAGTCGTATCGATGAAGATGTTATTCGCTTTTTGAATGTGCGTGTTGAAGAATTGGCAACCACACCTTCTATTATGATGAAAAAAAATACAGAGGAGGCTGAATAATGGCAGTTCGTGCAGCAATTTATCGTAAAAAATCTAACCCTTTAAAGGGAAAGGTTATTGATTATAAAGATATCAAATCTTTGTCACATTATATTACAGAACGTGGAAAAATTGTTCCTTCACGTATCAGTGGGGTTTCCCAGAAAGATCAACGCCAATTAGCAACTGCTATTAAACGTGCGCGTCATTTGGGATTGTTGCCATTTGTTCGTAATAATATTGGCTAGGTTTAAGTTTAATTTGGGTCTAGACCCTAACTTTATAAATAAAGGACAGATAAAATGAAAGTTATTTTAACTGAAAAAATTAATGAAAGAGATGAAGAAAAAACAGCAGGCGAACCGCCAGCAATGCAGCAAATGCAAAAAGAGCGGAAAAAGTTCCTCGCAATGCAGCAACCCCGGCAAAAGCAAGTCCAGCAAAGCGAAATCAGCCCGCCAGCTGCAACAACAACTGAACCGGCAACTGGAGGCCATGAAACGGCAGATGGAACAAGGGAAACAACAAGGCAAAACGGGACAAAACGGGCAACAGCCCTCCATGAGCGAACAATTCGCCCGCATGGCAGCACAACAGGAAGCCATCCGCAAAATGATGCAAGACTATCAGAACGAGCTCAAGGCCCAAAACGGCGTTGGCGACAAATCACTCCAACAGATGATCCAACAAATGGAACAAACGGAAAAAGAACTCGTCAACAAGACTTTGTCGCAACAGACCTTGGACCGCCAGAAAAAAATAGAAACCCGTCTCTTGGAAAGCGAACGTGCAGACATGAAACGAGACAAGGAAGAGAAACGCGAATCCACGGAAGCAAAAGAAAGAAGGAATCCGAATCCGCCAAAAGGCTGGACTTTGGACAAACAAAAACAGCAGCAGACGGAAATGCTCAAAACCGTTCCGCCGAATCTGAATTATTATTACAAAGAAAAAGTAAACCAATATTTTTATAATATCGAATAGCATGCATAGCATTGAATTAGGACAACTTGACAAAAAGAACGTCTTATCAAAAGTTCAAGGAACGATTGAAGACTTTGCTGAAGAATACGGCTTGCACAACCACTT
>CALCGS010000109.1 GCA_937901165.1 uncultured Alphaproteobacteria bacterium | reverse complement strand
TTTCCAGAACCATTATGAGAGGTGACGGTCCGGGCTTTATATCGGTAAGGCGCATCTCCCTGGTACGCACTTCTGCGATGACGCCTTCGGTGCTCCCGCGGTATGCCATTTTCTCATAGACTTCCGGGCTGACTTCGAATATTTTCATTGATGCCGACACTGGGATGTGCACTGGGATGTCCTTCCTGATGAAAACGGAATCGACAGTGAATCCGGCATCGATGCAGTGCCGCAGCTCACGTACGCCCTCTACTACAAAAAGACCGCTCTCGCGCCGCTCAGATGATTTCTGCTGCAACGCGAGAAGCTTCTTTATCTTCGGGTTGTGGACCGATGTGATCAGTTCAGCCACTATTCCTTGTCTTCTTTTTCTTCTTTGTCCTCTTTTTGTTCTTTTTTTATCGCATCATTTACCAATACGAATGTACCGTTTGCACCAGGAACTGCACCTTCAACAAAAATCAAATTTTCAGCAGTATCTGTACCAAAAACACGTAAGTTTTGAACAGTAACAGTTTCATTTCCCATCTGTCCTGCCATTTTCTTACCTTTCAATACACGACCTGGCCATTCACGCATACCTGTACCACCGATAGAACGATGCGCCTTCAAAACACCGTGTGATGCTTCTTTACCGCCAAAGTTATGACGTTTCATAGCACCCTGGAAGCCTTTACCTTTGCTGGTCGCTTGGACATCAACAAATTGTCCGACAATAAAATGAGACGCTGACAATTGTGTACCAACTGGAATAACACAATCATCAGAAACGCGGAATTCAACAACCTTGCGATAAGGTTTTACACCCGCTTTTTCTGCTGCAACTGCTTGTGGTTTTGCCACATGCTTTGCCTTTGCTTCGCGCATACCTAAAATATTTGCTACATAACCATTTTTATCTGTACTACGATTACCAATAACTGCGCAATCACCAACAGACAAAACTGTAACTGCGTGCGCTACGCCTGCATCATCATACAGACGTGTCATTCCTATTTTTGTTGTAATTAATCCGCTACGTTTCATTTTTTCATGCCTTTTTTTATGTCAGAGGTTAATAAATACACACCGTTATTAACACTAACAATTACAATTTAATTTTTACATCTACACCAGACGCCAAATCCAACTTCATCAACGCATCAACTGTCTGAGGGGTTGGATTAACAATATCGACAACCGCTTTATGATTACGGATTTCGAATTGTTCACGTGATTTTTTATCAACGTGCGGTGAACGGTTTACTGTAAATTTTTGAATCAATGTCGGCAAGCGAACAGGCCCAACGACATCCGCCCCAGTGCGTTTTGCAGTTTTTACAATCTCATCCACCGATTCAATTAATATACGGTGATCAAACGCCGTTAATTTAATGCGAATTTTAGATGCTGGTACCATTTGTTCGTTTTCCTTATGTTTATAATGTTGCTAATCGCCGAATTGATTTAATCAATCCAGCGATTTTGCAACAAAGTTATTATTTGTTAATTTTTGATACAACCCCTGCACCAACTGTGCGTCCGCCTTCACGGATAGCAAAGCGGCGTCCTTCACTCATAGCAATTGGAGCAATCAATTGTACAGAGATACGGACATTATCACCTGGCAAGACCATTTCTTTGTCTGCTGGTAATGTGATTGTACCTGTTACGTCTGTTGTGCTGAAATAGAATTGTGGACGATAGTTAGAGAAGAATGCTGTATGACGGCCACCTTCATCTTTCGTCAAAATATAAACTTCAGCTTCAAAGTCTGTGTGTGGTGTAATAGAACCAGGTTTGCAAATAATTTGACCACGTTCTACATCTTCTTTCTTTGTACCACGCAACAACAAACCAACGTTATCACCGGCTTCACCTTGATCCAACAATTTGCGGAACATTTCTACGCCAGTAACAGTTGTTTTTTGTGTTGGACGCAAACCAACGATTTCACATTCATCACCAATCTTGATAGTACCGGATTCAATACGACCTGTAACCACTGTACCACGGCCTGTGATAGAAAATACGTCTTCAATTGGCATCAAGAAAGGTTTATCAACTGGACGTTCTGGTAATGGGATATATGAATCACATGCTTTCAACAAAGCGTCAATTGCTTCTTTGCCCAAACCGTCGTTTTTGCCTTCCAATGCAGAAATTGCAGAACCACGGATGATAGGTGCATTATCGCCATCAAAATCATTTGCAGACAACAATTCACGAATTTCCATTTCAACCAATTCCAACAATTCTGGATCGTTTGCCAAATCACATTTGTTCAAGAACACAACAATCTTTGGAATACCAACCTGACGTGCCAACAAGATGTGTTCACGTGTCTGTGGCATAGGACCATCAGTTGCAGCAACCACCAAAATAGCACCATCCATCTGTGCAGCACCAGTAATCATGTTTTTAACATAATCCGCGTGTCCTGGACAGTCAACGTGTGCATAGTGACGATCAGCAGTTTCGTATTCAACGTGTGATGTATTAATAGTTATACCACGTGCTTTTTCTTCTGGTGCATTATCGATTTGATCAACACCTTTTTGTGCATCAATACCGACACCATAATAGTGAACGATAGCAGCAGTCAAAGTTGTTTTACCATGGTCAACGTGGCCAATAGTACCAATATTGACATGTGGTTTTGTTCTTACATATTTTTCTTTTGCCATAGTTTTTTCTCCTTAGGCTTGGCTTGTTATTTTGATTATGATTTCCGATTCATTTGGATTTCATTCCAATATAATAAACCAGAAATCAAAAATCGCAATCTTTTTTTATTTTGTTAACTTTTTTATTACTTCATCAGCAACATTTTGTGGTACTTCGTCATAGTGCGACAATTCCATATAAGGATTTGCACGTCCCTGCGACAAAGAACGTAAGGTCTTGACATAACCGAACAAATTAGCCAATGGAACAAATGCAGAAATCAATTGATTACCGAATTGTGTTTCAATACCATTGATTTGTCCACGACGACTATTCAAGTCCCCAATAATATCACCGACATATTCTTCTGGTGTATTCACCGAAAGTTTCATAATCGGTTCTAGTAATTTTGGCGATGCTTTTTTCATAGCTTCACGGAAGCAAGCACGCGCCGCAATTTCAAAGCACAAAACATTAGAGTCAACTTCGTGATATTTACCATCTACCAATGTTGCCTTGAAATCCACAGTTGGATAGCCAATCAAAACACCTGTTTGTTGTGCTATCTTTAATCCTTTTTCAACACCCGGTATGTATTCTTTTGGAATTGCACCACCGACAATTTTGTTTTCAAATTCATAGCCCTTACCAGGTTCCAAAGGTTCAAATTCAATTTTAACCTGTGCATACTGACCAGAACCACCAGACTGTTTTTTATGTGTATATTCTTCAGTCACAGGTTTACGGAATGTTTCACGATATGCAATACGTGGTTCACCAACATTCACATCTACTTTAAATTCACGCAATAAACGGTCAACCAAAATTTCCAAGTGCAACTCACCAACCCCCGCCAAAATGGTTTGACCAGATTCTTCATCAACAGAAACACGGAAAGAAGGATCTTCTTTGGCCAATGCTTGTAAACCCAAAGACATTTTTTCAATATCTGCCTTGGTTTTTGGTTCAACAGCAATACTAATAACTGGTTCTGGAACATGAATATTTTCCAAAACGATTGGATTTGCTTCATCACAAAGTGTATCACCAGTAATTGTTTCTTTCATACCAACCAATGTCACGATATCACCCGCAGATGCTTCTTTGATTTCTTCACGATTATTAGAATGCATCAACAACATACGGCCAACACGTTCACGTTTATCACGGTTAGAATTATAAATATAAGAACCAGAAACTAATTTACCAGAATAAATACGAATAAACATCAAATTTCCAACAAATGGATCATTTGCAACTTTAAATGCCAAAGCACTGAAAGGTTCTTTTGCATCTGGTTTACGTTCTGCAACCGTTTCTTTGTCCATTTTGGTTCCCTTAATTGCAGGAACATCCAATGGGCTTGGCAAATAATCAACAATTGCATCCAACAACGGTTGAACACCCTTATTCTTAAATGCAGTACCGCACAAGATAGGATTAAATTTTTGTTCGATTGTTCCCTTACGAATCAATTTTTTAATCGTATCAATATCTGGAACGTTACCTTCCATATATGCTTCCATAACATCATCATCTAGGGTCACAACTTCTTCAACCAATTTATTGTGCAATTCTTCGGCTTTCGCTTTCAAATCTTCTGGAATTTCAACAGTGACCGGATGTGAACCGGTTTCATCTTCCCAAATCAAACCCTTCATTTCCAAAACATCAACAACGCCCTTAAAATCTGCTTCTGCACCGATTGGGAAATTCAAAACCAAAGGATTTGCACCCAAACGTTCACGAATCATATCAACACAACGGAAGAAGTTTCCACCAATACGATCCATTTTATTTACGAAACAAATACGTGGAACATTATATCTGTCTGCCTGACGCCATACTGTTTCTGTTTGTGGTTGAACCCCAGACACAGATTCAAATACAGCAACCGCACCGTCCAAAACACGCAAAGAACGTTCTACTTCCATTGTAAAGTCCACGTGTCCTGGCGTATCAATCAAATTTATACGATGATCACGCCAAAAACATGTTGTTGCCGCAGATGTAATTGTAATACCACGTTCCTGTTCTTGTTCCATCCAATCCATAGTTGCAGCGCCATCATGCACTTCACCAATTTTATAAGTTTTACCAGTGTAAAACAAAATACGTTCAGACGTTGTAGTTTTACCCGCATCAATATGGGCCATAATCCCAATATTACGGTACATATGCAAAGGTGCTGTTTTTCCAACTGACATATATAATTCCTTCTTTTATAATGTGTTATCTATCCTTACCAACGGAAATGAGCAAACGCTTTATTTGCTTCTGCCATTTTATGAGTATCGATTTTCTTTTTAAACGCCCCGCCCTGACCATTCAAAGCATCACGCAATTCAGCAAACAAACGATCCTGCATAGAACGTTCACCACGTTTACGTGCAAACATTATTAACCAACGTAACGCCAATGTTTGTTGACGTTCTTTACGAACTTCAACAGGCACCTGATAAGTTGCACCACCAACACGACGACCTTTTACTTCAACAGAAGGTTTCAATGCATCAACAGCCTCTAAAAATGTTGTTAATTCATCACCATCTTTGGCAATAGTTTTTAATTTATCTAATGCACCATAAACAATATTTTCTGCAACTTCTTTTTTACCGTCCCACATGACGACATTTATACATTTTGCAACAACCAGATTATTATATTTTGAATCTGGCAAAATTTCACGTTTTACTGCTGCTTTACGTCTTGACATATTTATACTTCCTATTTCTTAAATTCACCCGACAAAACGGATTACTTTAGGTTATTTTTTTGTTTTTGCCCCATATAAAGAGCGACCTTGTTTTCTTGATTCTACACCTTTGGCATCCAAAACACCACGAATGATATGATATTTTACACCAGGCAAATCCTTTACACGACCACCACGAATCATAACAACACTATGTTCCTGCAAGTTATGACCTTCGCCAGGAATATAAGCAGTCACTTCACGACCGTTGGCCAATTTAACACGTGCAACTTTACGTTGCGCAGAGTTAGGTTTTTTAGGTGTTGTTGTATACACACGTGTACAAACACCACGTTTTTGTGGATTTTCCATCATATCAGGCGCAGTACTTTTTACCACGACTTTCTTACGAGGTTTCCGAATCAGTTGATTTACTGTTGGCATTCAAAATCTCTTTGTTTTTTCTTACTTTTTTTACCCTGTACAGAACCCACCACCAGACTTATTTCATTTGCGTGCAAATGGTTATAAATCTGTAAAAAGCGCCAGATTTCTGTATTTTTCTCTTTCCTTGTTTACACGGAAAGCATAACCACTATAAACCGTAAAGAAAAAAATGTCAAGAAAAATCCTAGGAAAAAAGGGTTTTTTATCGTATTTTTAGCCATTAAAAATATTTACAAAAAAATCCGGTAAAAACCGGATTTTGTTTTTTTGATGATCAGATTAGAAATCAATACCGAATTTAGCACCAAAGCCAAATCCATCATTCCAACCCCATTCGTCAGCAGCGGCACCTCTAAGATTGGAGTATTCTTCTTTTTTCGTGGTTCCTTGTTAGTCTAGTACAATAGCATCAAAATTATAATTTACACCAAATTCACCAAACCATCTACCTGCATTATGTGCCCAAGAATCAGTCAAACCAGCATATTCAACACTAGCAACTAAGTTAAAATCATTATCAATCACATATTGACCATCCAAACCTAATGTCCATGTATGCCTACCTTCTTCATCCCAGTTGAAAGATTCTGTATTGTCATATGCAAATTCTACACGACCTGCAACTGTGAACAAAGATGTTGTATAACCACCACGTACACCCGCTTTCCAACTATAATCATTCAAATCTTTATCAAACCAGAAATTGTCATCAGTAATACCGTCATGATAGAAAACACTAGGACCACCAATGCCATATTCGCCGAACACATCTGCTTTCCATTCACCTTGATCCAAAGCACGGAATGTTAATTTAACACCCAACTCACCTACACCATAATAATCAAATGATTCTTGTTCTTCCATAGCAGCTCTTACATTAACGGCCAAATTATCCATAATGCCATAACCAAATTCTTCGGCCAACGTCCAATCATCTGTATGTTCAGAATGCGAATTTAAACTTGTCACGCTATAAAAATGGTTTTGTCCTGGCATATATAATGGATTACCATCAATCACATTAGCAGCATTTGCACCAGAAGCAGCAACCATAGCCAATAATGAAGTTAATACGATTTTTTTCATAATTATCATCCTTTCTTTTTTTTATAAGTCCAACAAGACTTTTCGTCCTGTTGTTTTCATTGTAGCACGAAAAAAATCCTATTGCAAAGAAAAGTTTTTTTGATTTTTTTTATAAATTATGATAAAATGCGAACACAAAAAAGTTTTTATACATCTATTTTTGATTTCTAATTTGCTTTATTTCACGCCATTTCGCATGATTTTCCAAGTGTTCTTGATAAGAATTTGAAAATTTATGCCCACCATTACCATCCGCAACAAAGAATAAATAATTAGTATCCGCAGGTTTTAACACCGCCTTTATTGCCGCCCGACCAACATTTGCAATCGGTGCCGGTGGCAACCCATTATTACGATAAGTATTATACGGATGTTCTATTTTTAAATGTCCCGTAAGCAATGGTTGCCCACGCATATCGCCCAACCCATCTGTTATTGCGTACACAACAGTTGGGTCCGCCTGCAAACGCATATTTTTCTTTAACCGATTCAAATACACACTTGCAACGATGGGCATTTCTGATTCACGTGGTGTTTCCTTTTGAACAATAGACGCAAGTGTCAAAACATTATTCCAATTTTTAAGTGGCGATGGAAAACGCCTTTGCGATAAAGATTTTTTTACATCTAACATCTTTTTACGCGCCAAATCCAACACAGCCAATCTTTGTGTACCACGTGCAACCTTATAAGTATCAGGGAATATATCACCATCTTGCAAATCACATACCGGCAACAAACCGCCATCAATACAATCAACATCGCCCGACAAATTCGTGTCCGATGCCAATAAAGATTTAACCTGTTTTATGGTCAATCCTTCTGGAATAACTATTTTTGTTATGGCAACATTTCCCTTTGCCAACATTTTAGCAATTTTCCATGCCGAAGTACCTTTTTTAATATCATATTGACCAATTTGAATTTTTCCCCCCTGGGCACGCACCGCCAATTTAAATGAAGAAACCGAATCAATTATATCATTTTTTTTCAAATCATCAGCAATCGCAGACACAGAAGCCCCAGACGCAACATTTAATTGATACACATTATCACCACTACGCCCAATCAGCAAAGTCAAAACAATCAAAGCCCCCAGTAATAACATAATCAACCAAAACAACTGAACAACTTGTTTTTTACAAAACTTTTTAAATTTATAAGACATGAAATACATTATTACAATAATATTTCACTTTTGCAAACAAACGAATAAAAAATTTTTAATATAATTTTTTATTTTTCAATCTATACCAATCATTCATCACATCAACAGCAGAATCCAAATCCAACTGTTTCATTTTAACCTTGCATTTTCCTTTATACATACAAGCATCGCGAAAACCAATTTTATCCGCATCATTTCTATCTGCGGCAAAAAATACTTTTTTTATATTCGCCCAAGTAATCGCAGCCATGCACATTGGACAAGGTTCGCACGATGTATATAAAACACATCCAGACAAATCAAAAGTTCCCAATTTTTTGCATGCTTTTCTTATTGCATTTACTTCTGCGTGTGCAGTTGGGTCACAATTTGGCACCACCGTATTATGCGCTTTGGCAACAACAACCCCGTCTTTGACAACAACCGCACCAAACGGCGAAGAACCCTTTTTTATAGAATTATCACTTTCTTGTACAGCCAACTGCAAAAAATCAATATCACGCATATTTACCAACCTTTTTACAGAATTTTACAAACCAAATTCAAACTTTTCATCCCCTTCTTGTGGAACAATTGTCAAAGTTTTATTTTCTATATCATATACCGATGTATGCACCGTTTGCCAAGTTTTAGAATCACGTGCGCGATTATCAAACAAACTTACAGCTTTATCTACAATAAATTCATAATCGCTGGTTGGGGAATCTTTTGTTAAATCAATATATCCATCCGATGTATAATCATACGAAAATTCAGAATACCAAAATGGTGTCGTATTTCTATCATACGCGTTTGTGTACCAAACAGATTTCATTAAATTCAACATACCATCTTTGTTTGCACCATTTTCATAATTTTTACGCAAAATATTATACCGTTCCAACCCTGCCGCATGTGCGGTCAAATCCGTAGATAAATAAAAATTAGTCATAATATTTGCATTTTCTACAACCTGAATTTTATTATCAACAAATTCAACAACAACAGTTTTATCCTTATCAGAAATCATAAAATGAACTTCTTCTTGAACATCATCAATATCGGCGGCATAAATATTACGTTCTTTTAACAACCGCACAGCATCATCAACAGAATCGGCATAATCTAAAACGTACCGAACCACAGTCACAATGAATAAATCCTGAAATTCCGGATTTGTTCCGATTGTTTTTCCTTTATCACCAAACGGAACAACATTTATATTGATAACCACCCCTGCATCATTTATTCCATCAACAGTCCTAAACGGCAATAATTTATAAGAATCACTATATTTTCCACTTGCAACAAATTCAGCATCCAATCCCGGAACAATAGCCGCAACGCCAACAGATGCATGTCGGTTTTCGGTTGCACTTGTATGAACAACAAATTCTACATTTTCATCATAATACCAATCGTAATTTCGCCCATGGAAATTACCATTACGCACACTAGAACATGCACCCAATTTAAACCTTTCATTATTATATTTCTGTGCAACATCATAATCATAATCATCATAATAAACTTCATACAAATAATCTGTCAGCTTGGTAAGTTTTATATCACGCATAAACTTATCATCTGCCCCAAATTTTTCACATCCAGATAACAAAGCCACACACAAAAACCCAAAAAGTAAAAATTTATTTTTCATATATCCTCACCTTATACAAACAATATCATATCATAAATAACAATAAAAAAATACAACAAATTAAGCAGATCAAAGATATTGCTGATGCAAAAATCATAAACATCTTCAAAAGGTCCTTTTTCTCTTTCTTTGGCAACTTCTTCCAGAAATTCTTCACCGACATTTTTGCCGACAACAAAACCGACTTTACCGTTGACGGAAAATGTGAATCAAACACATGGATGCTTGACATGGCTGACGGCTGTGCCCTTGCGGCTGAGCTTGCAAAGGCTACCGTGCGAGTGTTCAAGGGCAATGAAGAGGTAGCCGACGATGAAGACCACTACAATGAGTGTATGCATATAAAGTACTGAATAATGGATTACAAATATTATTTGTGTAAAAATTAATAGCTTGCTAAAAT
>CALCGS010000108.1 GCA_937901165.1 uncultured Alphaproteobacteria bacterium | reverse complement strand
AAAAGCATTAAAAGATGCTGGACTTTCAACATCACAAATCGATGAAGTTATATTGGTCGGTGGTCAAACACGTATGCCCAAAGTTGTTGAAACCGTTAAAGAATTCTTTGGTCGTGAACCACACAAGGGGGTAAATCCTGATGAAGTGGTCGCTATGGGTGCGGCAATACAAGGCGGTGTATTAAAAGGTGATGTGAAAGACGTATTGTTATTGGATGTTACACCTTTGTCACTTGGGATTGAAACATTGGGTGGTGTGTTTACACGTTTGATTGACCGCAATACCACAATTCCAACAAAGAAATCACAAGTGTTTAGTACCGCAGAAGATAATCAATCTGCTGTGACAATTCGTGTATTCCAAGGTGAACGCGATATGGCGGCAGATAACAAATTGTTGGGTCAATTTAATCTGGAAGGTATCGCACCTGCCCCACGTGGTATGCCACAAATCGAGGTTTCTTTTGATATCGATGCGAACGGCATTGTGCATGTTTCTGCAAAAGATAAAGGCACAGGTAAAGAACAAGCGATTTCTATTAAATCTGATGGTGGATTATCCGAAGACGAAATCAAACGTATGGTTGATGAAGCCGCGGCTAATGCTGAATCCGATAAAAAGAAACGTGCATTCGCAGAAGCAAAAAATAATGCTGAAACCGCTGTGTTTAGTATTGAAAAATCATTAAAAGAACACGGTGATAAAATTTCTGCCGATGATAAAAAAGCAATCGAAGATGCAAAACAAGCATTGTCTGATGAATTGGCAAAATCTGATGCAACCGTTGAATCTTTGAAAGAAAAAACAGATGCTTTGACAGAAAAAGCAATGAAGTTAGGCGAAGCAGTTTATAAAGCACAACAAGAAGCACAACAAGGTGCGAATTCTGCAGAAAATGATAACAACGGTGGTACCAAAACAACCGATGCTGACTTTTCTGAAAAATAATAATATATGATTGTTTTGCTTGATAACACCGCCAGTTGTGCGGTGTTATTTTTTATTGCATTATATTTTTTGTGTGTTATATAAATCAAAAAAGGAGCGTATATGCCAGAAAAACAGATAGTAATCGGTACAATCACAGAGTTAGCACCAAATCATGTTGTAGTCAATACATTGGAATATGGATATATTACTATAAAACGCGATGAAAATTGGGATGGTGGGGTGTGTTGGGATTTTACAAAACGATTGAAACCTGGCGACCAAGTAGATATATTACGTACATATAAGAACAACCTAACCCAAAAACCATCGTACGGATTTTATGGGCTAGGCACTTTACTAAACAGTCCAGCCCGCAATCCAAACGAGATAGCATACAATAAAAAACTAATGGATTTTATAGAAAAAAAAGAACAAGAAGCCGTTGTTATAGATTATTGGTATTCTAATGACAAATATAACAGCCAACCAATGACACATATAAAATGTTGGAACCCTGTATGGAAAGAAATTGAATTTTATACCAATTCTCATATTCCATTAAGGTATAATGATGTGATAATCATAAAAAAGTATACGAAATCTGTTGATTATTATGCTGTCGAAAATAAAACACTAACACAGGCGAAATATGTTGATTATTATGTTGTCGAAAATAAAACACTAACACAGGAAAGACAACAAATTATAAAAGATGTTTTGTTGCGTGATTTTAATGATGTAGAACGTCAAAAAATATTATTGTATCAAGCCAACACAAATCAAAAATAAAAAATCCCCATTTGGGGATTTTTTATTTTACACAATCAATTATCTTTCTATACCTAGTGCTTTTAATGCTTGAATTTCATCTTTTGTTAAATTTTTGCGTGCCTGTTCTATGGCTTTTAATTCAGTACGTTTATTATTTAAAGCATTAAATATATCAAAAATATCTTGCTGTTGTGGGTTGGTATTTCCATCGTTTTCATACCAATCCATTTCCGCCACCTTAATAGGTTTTTCATTATTTTCTGGATTGGCCATAGAAATATAATAATAACCAAAATCCCAACCATTTTCGTATGAAAACAAATATTTGCCCTGTGAATCAGTTACGGTGATGGTATTGCTACCCGCACTAACATGGTCAATTATTTTAATATCATCGCGTTTCAATAAAGTCAACAACGTACTTTTAATAAACTTATTCAATGGTTTCTTTGGAATACGATTAATCAATTGTTTACTGTTTTTTGTTTCTGTCATAAGAGCCTCCTATGTTGTATATATCATATATTATAGCTATTTTTTTGCATTTGTCAACTTTTTTTCAAAAATATAAAATATATAACAACAAAAATAAAAAGTCCCAAATCTGGGACTTTTTTTAACGAGAATAAAATTCAACAACCAATTCAGGGTTCATCTGAACAGGATATGGAACATCAGCAAATGCAGGAACACGTGCAAATGTTGCAGTAAAGTTAGCACTATCAACATTTACATAGTCTGGGAAATTGCGTTCGCCAGATTCCAATGCCAATACAACCAATGGCATTTGTTTTGCTTTTTCACTAACTGTGATAATATCCCCCGGATTTACACGATAAGATGGAATTTTAACACGTTTACCATTTACATAAATATGACCATGGTTAATCAATTGACGTGATGAAAACACAGTTGGAGCCAATTTTGCACGATATACAACAGCATCCAAACGACGTTCCAATAAACCAATCAAATTTTCAGGTGTATCGCCTTTCATATTGTCAGCCTCGGCATAATATGCGTGGAACTTTTTTTCACCAATATTGCCATAATATCCCTTTAAAGTCTGTTTTGCACGCATCTGTTTTGCGTAATCAGATGAACTTGCACCACGGGATGTTGGACCATGTTGTCCAGGTTTATATTTACGTTTGTTAATTGGGGATTTTGCCTGACCCCACAAGTTTACGCCCAAAGAACGAGCGATTTTTAATTTACGTGTGCTACGTTTTGCACCAGCTCTTGCCATAATTAAATCCTTTTGGTTTTATGGGTGCCGAACATTTGACAGAATCCTTATCGTTTATATGACCAAAAGACATATAAATTTAATCAGTTCTGATTGCTCAGCAAAAGGCATTTTATAATCTTTTTGACAAAAAATCAAGCAAAATAATAATCCTTGAACTTTTGTTATATTTACAGTAATATTTACTGTGTCATGGTATCCATGATGGGGTGTGATTACCTCTATAACAGGCTTACTGCTAAAAAGTAGTATGAATAAAACTCCAACTTAATTGGTTGGAGGGTTGCGAATATATAGAATAAGCACACAATTCCTGTTAATTGTAATCAACCTCCAACCACCTAAAATACGGTGGTTATTTTTGAATCAAATAATAAAAAGGAATAGAAATGAAAAAAATAGTATTAAACGGAATTTGCTTATTATCAGCAGGAACTGCATTTGCAAATAATTCTTTTTATAATTATACATACGATGATTATAGTAAAAAAGAATATTACCAACCTATGCACGATCAACAAAATACACTAACAGAAAAAAACGTAAATTTTTTTATTGATGGAACAGCGGGTATAAATTTTATATCATGGGAAGAAGCAAAAAAACAAGGTATAGAATTACCGACATATAACTTGATATTGGGCACAAGTGCCGGAATACAAGTTTTACCAAAAACACAAATTTATAACATCGGTTTTAACATTTCTTATGATTATATGTTCAAATCTAATTCTGACCTGTATTATCCTGCATCTGCAATTTTTAAAGAATTAAAAATCGGCTTTTCTGCTATTGGTTTAGGACTAGATAACTACATAAGATTAAGTTATAAAGACAACAAAAGAAATGATCTTATGCTTGGAATTGGTTTTGCACAAACCACAGCATACGGTTCTTACGATTCAATATACGGATCAGAAAATGAAAAATCAAACCACAACATGCTTACTTTTCTTGTTGGCGCAACGACACAATTAACTGATAATTTGAATTTAATAATAAAAGGCAAATTATACATACCGACAGAATCAAATATTTCTGTATCAAACTTATTTTCACTAACTGGGGGTATAAGATTATCATTTTAAAATCCGCCATTTGGCGGATTTTTATTTATTTCTTTTTTCACCACCAAATCCATTAACAACAACCCTGCCCGTTGGCCCAGATTTCCGGGCAACCACCCCTGATTCCTGTTGGTTTCTTTGAACAACCCCGATAGATTTTATATCTTTTTTATAAAAACCATCCATAACATCTTTTAATGTTCTGGCATTATTGGGTTTAAAACCAATTCCCTGTACAGGTTCGTCAAATTCCTGTTTTAAATCGTACCATTCCCCGTACGTTTGTTCATCCACAGAATCAGTAGACAACATCCCCAACAAACAAAACCTGTAATATTTCTTTTTTTGTGTGTTTAAGCGAACAAATTTAGTTATGTTTTCTTCCGCAGACATATAATTATAAACGATATTCTGTTTACAAAATTGTACAAACATACAATCCGCATTATCACGAGAACATATTATAAAACCATCACATAAAACTGTTTTCATATTGTTATCTAGTTCGTAAACAAATTGCTGACCCGGTGATAAAAATTTGCGAAAGTTTTTTAAATTTTCTGTTGTTAAACGACAAACCGCCTGCTTTTTTTTATCAATTTTATGAATAAAGTCGTCAAAATTTACAAACATAAATCATTACCTTTAAAATTTAACCTGGGGTGCCTTGCGTTCAGATTCATCAATTTCAAACAATTTTTCCGGCGTAATATGAAACATATTTGCAACAATATTACTTGGGAATTGTTCAATCTGGGTATTCAAGCCCATAACAACAGTATTATAAAATTGGCGGGTTGCTTGAATTTTCGTTTCGGTATCAGACAATTCTTGTTGTAAATTCAAAAAGTTTTGATTTGCTTTCAAATCCGGATAATTTTCCGCCAATGCAAATATAGTCTTTAATGCACCCGTCAACGCATTTTCGGCAACACCCCTATCCGCAACACCATTTGCAGCCATTGCCGCACCACGCGCAGAAATAACCGCATCTAATGTTTCACGTTCATGCTTTGCCGCACCACGAACAGATTCAACCAAATTTGGTATTAAATCGTATCTGCGTTTTAATTGTGTATCAATGGTCGCCCATGCTTCACGTACCTGATTCCGACGGGCAACCAAACCGTTATAAGTAAATACAAAATACAAAACTATTACACCCAAGATTATAATCCATGTCCACATAAAAAACTCCTTTTGTTTGTGATTATTTTATCATTATATCGACTAAAAATCAAACTATTTTATTTTTTACGGCAAATATTAAAAAAAACTTGATTTTTGTGAACATTTGGTCAATAATGTGTACGCAAATCACAAAGTTTGCCAAATAAAAGAACTTGTATGCAGTAAGCATTAGGTACATCATCCGGCGAGTTTTCGCTCTTGATGTGGGTTTTTGTTATGGTTGGCTTGTGATTAAAAAGTTAACAATGCTAAATGGAGTATATATTATGGCAACAGTTATTAGATTGGCACGTTATGGTGCAAAAAAACGCCCTTATTATCA
>CALCGS010000107.1 GCA_937901165.1 uncultured Alphaproteobacteria bacterium | reverse complement strand
TGAATTCATAAACCTTATCAAAAGGATATATACTTTTAATTAGTTCAACATCAATTGGTGCAACTTTTTGAATTTCGTTTTTTTCAGATAAAGATAAAGAATCAAATTCTTGAATGAAAAAATTTTCATTTGCACGATATGGATGTGTGTATATATTTTCTGCGATAAATTGATATATTTTATCAGAAATTTTTAACATTTGTTCTGTGACGGTTGCACTATCTTGTGCAAATTTTTCATGTGCCGTCAAAACAATGGTGTCGTTTTTTCTTTTTGTTGCATCCAGTTTTTCAAATTCTTTTTTTGTTTTTTTTGCATAATTAATATCAGGTTGTGATTTAATAATATATCCAGTTTCGCATAATAATAATGCGATTAATACAGGTGTTAAAAATTTCAAAATAGAATTATTTTTTTTCATAATTTTATTATAGTACTAAAAAAATAAATGTCAAGAATTGTATCGTAAAATTTGTTGTTAAAAAAATCAATTTGTAAAAAATTAAATGTGGAAATTTTGAAAAAAATATATTATTATCCTTGCATATTGCCGGAGTAGCTCAGTTGGTAGAGCATCTCATTCGTAATGAGGGGGTCGGGTGTCCGAGTCACCTCTCCGGCACCAGAATAAAATACCGCTGTATGCGGTGTTTTTAATTTCCAGATTTTATTTTACGCATAACAACCATTATACCTGCTGGTGTCATTCCAGGAATTCGTGATAGGGCCGCAATATTTTCAGGTCTTGTCTTGGATAATTTTTCAATTAATTCGTTGGTCAGCCCGGGCAATTTAGAATAATCCATATTTTGCGGAATTTTTAATTCACTGTCGCGTTTATAAGATGCAATTTCTCGTTCATTTCTGGCAATGTATCCAGCATAAAATTCATCGTTATATTTTGCGTTGTCTTGATTTTTTTTCCGCAGTATTTCAGCATTTTCATGTGATATTAAATTTAACCTTTCCGCCATATCACCCAATCTAAATATAGCATTATCGGCACGCAGGTTTAATCTATACTCTGCACGTGAAGTAAACATTCTGTATGGTTCATCAATTCCAAGTGTTGTTATATCATCAATTAAAACACCAATCATAGAATTTGTTCTATCAATATCAACCATATCACCAAATCCGGCCACACCTGCGGCATTTGCACCGGCGATAATACCCTGGGCGGCGGCTTCTTCGTATCCAGATGTTCCATTTATTTGACCTGCAAAAAATATATCAGGCATATCTTTGGCATTAAGCGTCGATTTTAACATTCTTGCATCAATCGCATCATATTCAATCGCGTATCCATATCGTGCGATTTTCGCATTTTCGAGTCCTGGAATAGTCTTTATCCACAAATCTTGTATATCAGCACCAAAACTGGTTGAAATTCCATTTGGATAGATTAAGTCGCTATTTAATCCTTCGGGTTCTAAAAATACATGATGAGAAGTATGTTCTGGAAAACGCATAACTTTATCTTCCAACGATGGACAATATCTGGGACCTGTTCCAACAATATCCCCGTTATACATAGGTGCGTTTTTTATGTTATCACGAATTACTTGATGTGTTTGTTCTGTGGTGTGTGTGATATAACATTTACATTTATAATTATGTTCATCGTTTCCATATGCAAACCAGTCGTGTGGCACGTCTGGTTCTTGTATTTCGCACACATCAAAATTGATAGAATCTTTATATATTCGTGCAGGAGTTCCGGTCTTTAATCTAAATAAATTAAATCCACATTCACGTAAAACATTGGATATCCCAGAATCATTTTCTTGATAATTTCCATCATCCATCAATCGTCCAGATTGAATTTTTTCGGCTCCTCTGGTCACAATACCATCCAAAAAAGTCCCAGTTGTAATAACGATAGTATCAGCACAATAAGCATTATTTACAATTTTATTGACTAAATCTAAATCAAATACTTTTTCAAATTTAACGGTTAAATTATCGGTGTTGGTTAAAATATCCATTACTGCATTATGGTATAAATCCCTGTCTATTTGTGCGCGCAGTGCCTGGGTTGCGGCACCATGTGATGCGTTCAGCATTCGCCAATGAATACCTGCCATATCTGCGGCACGTGGCATAACGCCACCCATTGCAGCAATTTCTGCAACCATCTGTGATTTGCCAGGCCCCCCAATACTGGGATTGCAAGACATTGCACCAATATCACTTTCGCGCATAGTAATCAGCAAAGTTTTTGCACCGCGTCTTGCTGCAGCGGCCGCTGCTTCTGTGCCGGCATGTCCCCCACCAATAACAATCACATTAAATTTTTGCATATTAAAAGCGTCCCATTGCACCATTTACATTGATTGTTTGACCATTGATATAACCAGCCTCGTCAGATGCTAAAAATACACACAGATTTGCAATATCTTGTGGTGTTCCAAATCTACCTGCTGGGATTTGTGCCAAATATTTTTGTTTTAATTCTTCTGATAAAACATCCGTCATAGGTGTTTGTATAAATCCAGGTGCAATTGCGTTTGCGGTGATGTTTCTGGATGCAACCTCTGCGGCAATAGATTTTGTCATTGCAATAAGTCCGCCCTTGGATGCGGCATAATTTGCCTGACCAGGGCCACCAATAACACCAATAATAGATGCCATATTTATAATTCTGCCAAATCTGTTTTTCATCATTGGCATAATTACAGCCCTGCACGTTTTGAATGCCGCACGTAAATTAGTGTTTATAACTTTATCAAATTGTTCATCAGTCATTCGCATCAACAAAGTATCGCTTGTAATACCGGCATTGTTAATTAAAACATCAATTTTGCCAGCCACATCAATAGTTTTGCTAATCAAATTTTCTGCACCGTCGTCAACAGATAAATCCGCAGGAATTTTTATAAAATCATCATTAAATTCAGCGTTTAATTTTTCTGTATTTCTGCCAGATACAACAACAGTTGCACCTGCATCTTTCATTGTTTTTGCGATTTCGCCACCGATTCCACCGGTTGCACCAGTAATTAAAACGACTTTATTATTTAATTCAAACATTTTATATCTCCAATTTATGGGCATTTATTTTATCGGTAATTCTATTTACCAGTCCTGTTAAAACATTTCCAGGCCCTATTTCGGTCATATCGGTAATTCCCAGATTTGCCATTTCTATTACAGATTCACGCCATCTGACCCCATGTGTCATTTGATACACCAGTGCATCTTTGATTTCATCAACATCATCAATTGGCGTGCATGTCTTATTAGAAATAAACTTTGCATCAGGTTTTTGAAAATTTATTTTGTTCAAAGCATCCCTATATTCTGCGACAATTTTTTCTTGAACCCTGCAATGAACAGGCACAGAAAGTGCCAATTTCATAACCCTGCGCGCACCACTGTTTTTTAATTCTTCCATTGCTTTTTCTGTTGCACTTGTTTCGCCAGAAATAACCACCTGACCATCACAATTATCATTTGCAACATCGCAACCAAATCTATCACAAATTTCTTTTACAGATTTTATATCCATACCCAAAACAACCGCGGTAATACCACCTTGTTCACCTGCGGCTTGTTGCATCAATTTTCCACGCAATCTTAATATTTTAGCCGTGTCTTGAATGCTAATCGCATTTGCGGCACATAACGCACTATATTCACCCAAAGAATGTCCAGCCACATATTCGGGTAATTCCAATCCAGATGCCTTAAACATAGCAATTGATGTTGCCATAATCGCAGGTTGAACATTTTGTGTCATTGTTAATTCATCCATAGGGCCATTAAAAATTAAATCCGATAATTTTTCACCCAATGCATCATCGACCGCATCAAAAACATCACGTGCTTGTTTATTATTTTTATATAATTCATATCCCATACCAACGGCTTGCGCACCTTGTCCTGGGAAAACAAATATAGATGACATAATTTTTTAACCTTTTTATAACAGTATAATTATATTCTACGCATAGAAAATTCGCAACCACAATAATTTTGTCGATAAAAATCAGATTGATGGTTTATTTCATTTCTTAATTTTTCATCCCAAACGACAGAAATATAAAATTTATTCCCCATTACATCTGTTGCTGCCTTGTCCACCTGGCTTTGGTCTTTGTGTCGTGATACACCAAACACAGACGCGACCGCATCATAACCATTTTCAAGTGCGAAATTTTTAGCGTATTCAAATCTGAACTTAAAACAAAGCGAACATCTTTTTCCGCGTTCAGGTTCATTTTCAAAACCTTTTATAAAATCCAACCAATCTTTATGATTATATTGTCCAACATGGTATTTAACCCCCAAACTTTGGCAATACTTTATTTGTTCGTATAAACGCTTTTGATATTCGGATTCAGGAAAAATATTAGGATTATAAAAAACAACAATAAAATCATCAAAGCCTTCTATTTTTCCATCAGCCAACTGTTTAATTGCGCCACACGAACACGGCGCACAACAAGACATCAAAACCAATCTTTTTTTAGAATTCATATTTTTTACCGATTTCTGTATCTTTATCTAATTCTATAATATTGTCTTTGTTATCATTTAATCCGATTTCTGCACCACTACACATCATTCCGTTTGATTCAACGCCAGCAACATTTCTTTTTGTGATTGGTTTCTTTTGTCCTGGTAATATAATCCCCACAGGTGCCAACACCCCAACCAATCCAATATGAACATTTGGTGCACCGCAAACAATTTGCAAATTATTTTGACCATCGTTCACAGTCAAAATATGTAAATTTTCACGTTCAGGATGATTTTTTACATCTATAATTTTTGCAGTTATCAATTCAGGTTTATTTTTACTAACATATTTATCACTTAACGCTTTGATTTTATCGTCATCAATTCTTTCAAATAAATTTTCTGGGATAGTAAATTTTGAACCATTTTCAATTCTGTATTCAAAAGATTTTGGCCAAGAAAAATCGTGTTTTTGTTCAAATATATTTTGAATCTTGCTTGCTGTATCTGGGATAATAGGTGCACAACAACGTGCGTATAAATCAATCAATTGGAAACAATTGTTTAATACATTTTGTGCTTCCTGTGAATTGCCATCTTTAACCAGATTCCAAGGTGCTTTTTCAGTCATATATTCATTACCAATCGCCCACAAAGAACGCAAAGCAAATACAGATGTGCGTAATTCACATTTTTCCATTGCGTCAGTCAATTCTTTTATTTTTTCATTTACTTTGGTTTCTAATTCTGTATCTCTGCGCGTTGATGTTGGTACATTTAATCCAAAATTCTTTTCAGATAATTTGCAAACACGTGAAACAAAATTCCCCAACATTCCATTAAGGTCTTTGTTTACAATATCTGCAAATCTGGCAATTGTAAAATCAGTATCATCTGTTTCTGGGGCAGACGCCAACAAAGCATAACGCCAAACATCGGCCGGTGCATCCGTAATAGCATCTTTCAAGAATATACCATTACCGGTTGATTTAGAAATTTTTGCACCTTCAAAATTCATAAAATTCACCGCTTTCAACACATCAACAGTTTTCCATCCGTCATTCATTGCCAATTCTTGTGCTGGGAAAAATACCGCATGGAAAGAAACATTATCCTTGCCCATAAATTGTACATAATGTGTATCAGGATTTTTCCACCAAGATTCCCAATCTTTATTTGCCGCCTGGGATATAGAAACATAACCCCATGGTGCATCAAACCAAACATAGAAAACTTTATCTTCGAACCCGGGCTTGTTGACCGGAATACCCCATTTCAAATCAC
>CALCGS010000106.1 GCA_937901165.1 uncultured Alphaproteobacteria bacterium | reverse complement strand
CACATTTCGTTGCTAGCCGGGGTTCCGCCTTCAGAATTGGCATGATCATAGTAGAAAGGCATGCTGGCACCAATATCCCAGAATTCCAACAAACCAATTCCCAAGTTCACATTACCGGACAACGATGCGTCATCGGCATTGAAAGAGTGCTTTTTGCCATTTTCGTCGGTAAATACGCCACCGCGACTAAGCGACCAGGAATCCAAGGCGAAATCACCGCCAAGACCAAAGGAAAAATTCCATTGACCCAAAGTATTTGCGTTCACCTCGTGAAGACCGTCAGATCCTCCCTGTAAACCAGTCTGCGCGAAAGCTATCCCCGCAGAAAGAAGAGAAAGAGCTATGAACTTTTTCATCTATCATCCCTTGTTGAAGTTTGTGATGAAAAATATATTATTTTGACAAAAAATTTTTGCAACTTATCTTTATATCGGCACATCTAATCCCTGCAATGAAACAAATATTGAATGGTTTAGTTGATTTATTGCCAGAAAAAGTGAAAAGTACATTGGATCTAAAAATTGGCAATGTGCAATCGTTTGGAAAAATAGGATCTGGCGGGCAAGCAACCCGCGATTTTGCATCAACCTTTAAAACATGGAATGATCCAGAATGGAATTTTATTGACATGAAAGGTGCATACCAAAAAGGATATGATTATGGAGAAAAATTGGCAGATTTTTCAATGGATCCTTTTAAAATGGAACAATTGAAAGCGGCAAACAAGATTGCAGCAAATACGGCAGATACCGCAGGAAATACCGCCAAAATGAAAGATTCAATGGATATGCAAGATACAGAACTAAAATATTTACACGATATCGCGGAACGTGAAGTTATAAACAGATTTACAACTGCGGAAATAAAATTGGATATGACAAATAACAATAATATTTCAAGCGATGTGGATATTGATTTTGTTATCACTAAATTATCCGATTCTATCACCGAAACAATGTTGGTTGCTGCCGAAGGTATTCACGCATAAAGGGGGATAAAATGGCATATTATTTCTATTTCGATAAAATGTTGTTACCAATCCCGCCAGAACAAATGAACATCAAAGTTGGTGGCAAAAATAAAACAATGTCATTGATTAATGGGCAGGAAATCAACATTTTAAAATCACAAGCATTGAAAGAAATTTCATTCCAATTCATGATCCCACATACAAAATACCCATTTGCAACATATTCCGCGGGTGCATTGAGCGCAAACTATTACATCGAACGTTTA
Source organism: uncultured Alphaproteobacteria bacterium (assembly GCA_937901165.1). GTDB lineage: Bacteria > Pseudomonadota > Alphaproteobacteria > Rs-D84 > Rs-D84 > Enterousia. The sequence goes on along the minus strand of CALCGS010000106.1, from coordinate 1,137 downwards.
AAATCTTTGAAAAAAGATAAAAAAACATTCCAATTCATCGTTGTTCGCATGATGCCAAAAGGAATGCCGATGTTCTATACAAACATTACATGTTCATTAGAAGATTTTGAATTGATCGATGATGCAAATAATGGTTTGGATCAGATGGTTTCCGTTTCTCTCAAAGAATGGGTAAAATATGGAACTGTAATCGCCAATATTGAAAAGGATGCGAACGGAAATGAAAAGATTGTTTCAAAATCTAATCAGCGCGCATCCTCAAAAGAAATTCCAAAAACCATTACAGTTGGTACACCAATTTCAATTGGCGGTATAAACCCGACATTTGAAATTGGACAAGGTTCGTTGTGGGATGAAATCAAATTGGCAACGGGTTCGGATCTGGATTTCCAATCAATTCTTGATAAAAACGGAATTATCAATCCGAATACAGTTCCCGTGGGGACGGTGATTTCACTATGATTGAAGATACAAACAAAATTGCCGAATTGAATAGTGATGGAAAAATCGTGCTTGCAATCCGCCACGAAGATCAATTGATGTTTCCTGCAACCGTTGATGGGATTGTTTGGGAAACCAATCGACAAGGATCACCCGCAAAATTATCATTTAGTGTGATTCAAGATGAACAATTGAATTTTCAAGAAGGTGATCCCGTTCGTTTTGAATATGATGGTAACAAGGTTTTTTATGGTTTTGTTTTTATTGGACAGCCAACAGACGAACAAAAGAAAATATATGAATATCTACTTGCGCCAGACAGCAGACAGTAAGTCGTTGCAAGCAACTGCTTGTGGTGTTTTAGGATCGATGTATGCATCGAAATCTCAGTTTGAAGCTGCAGAAATATATTCATTAAAAGCAGTATCTTTGGCACAGGCATGTGTTGACGAAGATTCTGTAAGATATGATAATTTACTTATTGAACACCAAAAATATCTTCATCAGCTATATACTTTTTTGGGACAACCAGAAAATACCGTTTCTTTTTCGGCTTCTTTGGTAGACAAACTGGAGAAAAAATATGCTGTTTCGCCTGATCTGTGGTGGGATGCACTTTCTTCTGTTTATGGCGAACAAGGAATTAACTGTTTATTATTAGGTGAAGATGCATCAAAGGCAGAAACATTGATGCTC
>CALCGS010000105.1 GCA_937901165.1 uncultured Alphaproteobacteria bacterium | reverse complement strand
ACAGAAGAAATGGTGCTACAATTATGAAAAAATCGGTATTAAGGGTTGAACATTTATCAAAAAGTTATGGTAAGCGCTGTGTTTTGCGTGATATTTCTTTGATTGCTAACCAGGGTGAATCCGTTGGTTTATTGGGGCCAAATGGTGCGGGCAAAACAACTGCTTTTTACTGTATCACCGGACAATTATCTGCAACAGGCGGACAAATATTTCTGAATTCTCAGGATATTACCCACCTGCCCTTTTATCAACGCGCCCGCCTGCACATTGGTTATTTACCCCAAGAAAACAGTGTGTTTCGTGGTTTAACCGTTGAACAAAATATAATGGCTATTTTAGAAGTTGTCGAACCAAACAAAGAACGCAGAATTGCAAAACTTGAATCTTTACTTGAAGAATTCGCAATAACATCCCTGCGTCATAGTCCTGCAACCGCCTTATCTGGTGGCGAACGCAGACGTGTTGAAATTGCACGTGCATTGGCCAACGACCCAAAATTCATTTTACTCGATGAACCATTTGCCGGTATTGACCCAATCGCTGTAAACGAAATAAGAACATTGGTATCACAATTAAAAAATCGCGGTTTGGGTGTAATTATTACCGACCATAATGTTCGTGAAACGCTTGGTATTACCGACCGCAGTTATGTTTTACACGATGGGAAAATATTAAAGCATGGAACAACAGATGAAATAATATCTGACGAAATGGTAAAAAAGGTCTATTTGGGCAAAGATTTTGTCATGTAATATTCATCCAAGAAAAAAATCAATTGAAAACTTCTTGCGTTTATATGTTTCGTTTGCTACTCTAACAAACATCGTGTAGTAATAGGAATGATATAAAGTGTTTAAATTATCACTATTTTGTATAATTCGCATTGCACTGTTTGGTATCATGGTTGCATCCCTTGGCATGGGTTTGACTGCCCCACGGGGACGGATTATATCTATTATGCACGTTTATAAAGCCAAAGGATTATTAAATGTCAAAAAAAATATATGTGGACGCGGTTCACCCCGAAGAAACCCGTGTGGTGGTGGTGGATACCGAAACAAACCGTGTATCTGATTTTGATGTTGAAACAACTACAAAACCTCAAATCAAGGGCAACATATACCTTGCCAAGGTGATTCGTGTTGAACCTTCTTTACAGGCAGCGTTTGTTGATTACGGAACTGGAAAAAATGGATTTTTACCATTTTCTGAAATACATCCAGATTATTATCAGGTTACACCCGAACAAAAGAAAAAATTGCTCGAACTTGCACATGCAAATATCGTTGATGATGATGACGACCCAGATGACGATGCTGACGAAGTCACCGATTATGACGATAGTAGTGCCGGTGATGACAACAAAGAATTTTTGAAACGTGCACACGAATTCAAAATTCAAGATGTTATCAAACCAAAACAAATTTTACTGATTCAAGGTGTTAAAGAAGAACGTGGTCAAAAAGGCGCTTCAATGACAACATATTTGTCATTGGCTGGTCGTTTTGCTGTTTTAATGCCAAATTCTAGAAAAAGAAATAGTTATGGTATTTCTAAAAAAATATCTGACAAATCAGAACGTGCAAGATTACGTGAAATTTTGCATAATATAAAAATACCAAAAGGAATGACTGTTGTATTACGTACTGCTGCAATGGATGCAACACCTGCAGATATAACAAATGACTATGATTATTTGGTAAATTTGTGGAACGATATTCGTAAAACAACACTTGAATCTGTGGCACCTGTCACAATTCATACCGAAGATTCATTGTTAAGACGTGTTGTACGTGATTTTATAAGCGACAAAGACGATACAATGGTTATCCAAGGTGAAGAAGCGTTTGAAGCAGCCAAACAATATTATCAACAATTATATGGCCACGCACCACGCAAACAACTTACATTATACAAAGATGTCGCCCAACCAGTAATGGTCAAAGCCGGGGTTGAAAAACAACTTGAAGGATTACATGGTCCATACGTTGTATTGCCTTCTGGTGGTTCTATTGTTATAAATCAAACCGAAGCAATGGTGACAATTGATGTAAATTCTTCACGTGCAATCAAAGAAAAAGATATTGAACAAACTGCTTTGAACACTAATTTAGAAGCCGCAGAAGAAATCGCATTACAATTACGTCTGCGTGATTTGGCTGGAATTGTTGCTATTGATTTCATAGATATGGAAGAAGAAAGAAACAATCGCAAACTGGAATCAAAAATGCGCGAAATAATGAAACGCGACCGTGCCAGAACCCAGGTTGCAAAAATAAACGCATTTGGTGTTATGATGTTATCACGCCAACGTATGCGCAGCAGTTTCATCGAATCTTCTTACATTCCATGTCCACATTGTATGGGGGCTGGTGTTGTACCAAGCATACAAACTGCATCAATAATACTTTTCCGTCATTTGCAAGAAAAATTGCTGGCCAAGGCGGCACAAAAAATAATTATGACTGTACCAACCGATGTTGCGGTATATCTGTTAAATCAAAAACGTGCTGAAATTGCCGCAATGGAGGCTGAATTTGAAACAGAAATCGTAATACTTGGCGATGATAGTTTAATGAATATTGACCAATATTCAATTCAACGTGTTGCCCCAGAACAAAGCAAAACAGATGAAATACTGAATGCTTTTGCACCATCCACTGATGCAAAAAAGAAAAACGCACAACATATCGAAGCCAAGAAAATAACTATGACCGCACCACGCCGTCATGGTAAAAAAACAAAACCAAGTATATGGAAAAAATTGGTTGGATAAAAACAAACGCCCTTAATCAAGGGCGTTTTTAATTTGATAAAATATATTTTTAGAATTTAAACATCTTCTATATCTTCATCCACATCAGCGGCATTCAAATCTATTTCTTTTGGAACACCTAAAATATCTTCTATTTTTTCAGACGCAGCATCAATATCCATTTTATGTAAAACAGCAAATTCTTGTGCCATACGTTCCAAAGCACGCAAATACAATTGACGTGCAGAAAAAGTCATTGTATCCGCCGCATTACGTCTTTGCAAATCCCTAACAACTTCTGCCAATTTCATTGGGTCACCAGAATTTATATTTTCTTCATACTGTGCAGCACGACGTGCCCAAATCATACGCTTTGCCCCCGCCTTACCTTTTGCAGCAGCAATTGCTTCGTCCATTTTTTTGGCCGTACTTACAGGTCTAAGT
>CALCGS010000104.1 GCA_937901165.1 uncultured Alphaproteobacteria bacterium | reverse complement strand
CAATCTTTTTTAATTCATATTCTTTGGCGTTTCTTAAACTATCCAAATCATGAAAAAAATTCGCCAGCAATTTCGCAGACACACGACCAACATCAGGTATTCCAATTGCATATATAAACCTGTGCAAATCTATGTTTCTTGATTTTGATATAGATTCCTGTAAATTATTCACAGATTTTGCACCAAAACCATCCATTCGTACCAATTCCGTACCATGTAAATCAATCAATGTAAATATATCCGCCGGACTGTTTATCCACCCCATAGATGTAAATAATTCCAACTGACGTGTGCCAAGCCCATCAATATCAAATGCGTGTCGTGATACAAAATGTTCCAATTCGCCAATTCTTTGTGCAGAACACCCCAAAGTATTTACACATCTGCGTGCAACCTGGCCCAATTCTTGAACAACAGATGCACCACACACAGGGCATGTATCCGGAAAAACATATTCTTGATTTTCATCAAAAGTTTGTGCAACACCAATTATTTGCGGTATTACATCCCCTGCCCTTTGTACGATTATTTTATCGCCAATTTTAACATTTAATCTTTGTATTTCATCGGCATTATGCAAAGTTGCACGCGACACAACGACACCACCAATGTTTATTGGTTCCAATTCCGCAACAGGTGTTAAAACCCCGGTACGCCCAACCTGAATCGTTATATCACGCAAAGTCGTTATGCCACGTGCCGCAGGAAATTTATATGCAATTTCCCAACGCGGACTGTTTGCACGCGACCCCATTTTTTCTTGCAACGCGACATTATTTACCTTGATAACCAGACCATCAATATCAAATGGTATTTCGTCCCTGTGCAACATTATTTCATTATAAACATTTTGTATATCTGATAAATTATCAACCAAATGCGCCCATTTGCGTGTTGTTTTGAAACCCCAACTTTCCAATTTATCAAAATATTCTTGCTGGGTATTCCAATCGCGCGCACTCAATTCCCCATAGGTATAACCAAACGCAGATAACCGACGCTGGGCCGTTATTGCCGGATTCAGTTGTCGCAAAGAGCCAGCCGCCGCATTTCGTGGATTTGCAAAATGCTTTTTGCCATTTTCATTTAATCCACCTAAACTAAAAATCTTAATTTTACTCCTGTTTCTTTACAATACTCTTTTAAATCATTTAGCCTCATCCCTGTGTTTTTCATTTTCTTATTAAGTGCTTCTAGATTTGAAATGTATGGTGGTGAAATCACTAATAACAGTGGCCGTATGTATCAAGCAGTATATTCATCTGATTGGAATACTAATATTAGATTATATGGTGGTAAGATTCA
>CALCGS010000103.1 GCA_937901165.1 uncultured Alphaproteobacteria bacterium | reverse complement strand
ATTACCAAGAACGCTTTTCAAACGGCCTTTGGCTTTTGATACTTCTTTGTCTTCACGAACGATTAAAGAAACACCTTGGTCGTTATTACGTAATTCAGAAAAACGGATAACACCTTTGTTTCTGTCAATCATAGCACTGCGAACTTCATCATAAAGTTGAACAGATTTTTCTTTTAACATAACATCTGTATTAACTTCTAATAAAAGTTGTGCACCACCTTTTAAATCCAACCCCAAAGAAATAGGATGCATCCAAGATGGAAAATACGATGCCGTATTTGAAAATAATGTTGGTACAGCAAGCAATATACCAAACACAGAAATTAAAATAATCGCTAATTTTTTTAACATAACATACCCCTGAAGCAATCAAATTATTCTACATTTGCAATAGCGTTTTTATTTACTTCGATAATAACACCTTTTGCAATTTCCATCATAATTGTTTTTTCGTTTATTTTTTTAACAGTTCCATAAATACCCGCTGCTAATACACGATTACCAACCTTGATGCTGTCCAACATTTTTTGATATTCTGCCATACGTTTTTTATTAGGTCTTATCATAAAGAAATACAAAATTGCCATAATAACCAAGCAATATACAATCATACCAAGCATACTGCCCTGTTGTGGTTGTGCCGGAACATTTTGTGTAACTTGATTTGCAACTTCTATAGTTTCAGTCATCAAAAATCTCCTTTTTTATAGGAATAGCCTAGTAAAAAAAACGAATTATGTAAAGAACAAATTATATTCTTTCGCACATGGCATCTAATGCAGATATAGGTATTATTTTATACACAGGACGGCCATGATTACATTCACCACCATGTTCTGTTTTTTCAATATCACGTAAAAGCGCGTTCATTTCTGCCATATTTAATTTACGACCAGAACGAACGGAATGATGACATGCATAATTTGCCAATTTCAAATGCAATTTTTCGTTTAACCGCGAAGAATGACCATAGCCCCTAACCTCATCAGCAATTTCGTGTAAGCAGTTTTCCCAATTCAAATCCCAATCAGACGGCTTTTCAAATATAGCAATCGCATCATCACCAAACGCATCAACTTGCAAACCACATTGTTTTAATTCATCTTTGATTACCAACACAGAATCAACATCTTCACTTCGTAATTTAATAACAATCGGTGTTAAAAGCGGTTGAGTTT
>CALCGS010000102.1 GCA_937901165.1 uncultured Alphaproteobacteria bacterium | reverse complement strand
ATAGAGAAAAGATATGCTAAACATTATTAGCACAATATTCACACAAGGTTTACCAGTTTGCATTATTTCAATTGGTATATTCCTCACATTTAGGCTTCTTGATTTTGCTGATATGACAGCAGAAGGAAGTTTCCTAATAAGTGCCGCAATCACTGTGGTTTGTTTAAATGCGGGCATTAATCCTTTCGTTGCAATCTTATTTGCAATGCTTGGAGGTGCTTGTTGCGGAATCATTACAGGTGTCTTAAATAGATTCCTAAAAGTTCCTAAATTATTAAGCGGAATCATTACTATGACAGCTTGTGGCGGTATTGTATTCTTCATTATGGGATTTAACGACATTACAGAAATGTTCAATGGATCAGTTAAACTCAAATTAACTGCAACAACCATTTATAGTTATGTCTATCAAATTCCTGGAGAAAATGTAATTTATGAAATCATTCTTATGGCATTAATTGTTGTCTTAACAATTCTATATTTTTCTATTTTATTTTGTATTTTTGGAATTTCTATGTTTTTTAAGCGATTATTATTTGTTAAAAAATCACCTTTGATAAATTCTAGTTTTGGTAATTTAATAAATTTTAACCATTTATTCGAAATTAAAAAATCCCGTCCAATAGATTTTACTTTTGGTAAGTGAATACTGGTTAAACAGTCGTTAAAATGTAAAAAATTATCCCCAATGTATTGTAATTTTGGAAATGCAACACTGGTTAAAGCCATATTGCCACATAAAAACCATTTTCCCACAGATTCTAGTTCGGGCAAACTAATATCTGATAATGTTTGATTACGGCACAAAAAACCATTTCCAATAAATTTTACTTTGGGTAAATTAATGCTAGTTAATCTTTCATTGCATAATAAAAAATAATCCATTATACATTCTGCATTTGGTAAATCAATGTCGGTTAGTATTTTATTGCTATGCAAAAAATTATGTCCTATTTTTTGTGCGGTTTCCATATGTATTTTTGTTATTTGACCGTTTAATGTACGTGCAATTTCGGTTCTTTTGTTATTTTGCACTTTGTAAATTACAGTTTTTTTGCTTTTTCTATCTGTGGCAATTTGTATTTTATAGTCCTGAATTTCCCGGTTAAAAACATCAATAAATGCATCTTTTGTCCCAGATGGATTTAATAATTTTGGCTGTTTTGGGTTGCTGTTGTCCAAAACAAACACGTCCATCATGGTTTGATTATCTTTATTTATTTTTGTTATGTTGTTGCCAATACAGTAAAAATCAGGCCCAAAATATATATTGTTTTCTGTAAAATTATAATGGACAATTTGATTGTTTACTATTTTATATTTATAACAATCTGGGAAATTAAAACTTTGAATATCTGTACCAGATTTTTGCATTGAACGCAGGTAAGGCAATAATTCTGTTGCATTTTTAGCATCACATCCGGCAAATTCCAGGATGCTGACAATATTTTTAATTGATAATAAATTATTATCACTAATAATACGGGCAAAATTTTCACCGTTTTGTTTTTTGATTTTGTTAAATGTTTCTTGTTCTTTAATTTGTTTAAGTTTTTTTGTTATTATTTCTGGCATAATTTAACCTTTTTGCGTTTTTCTGCAAAAAAATCACGTAATAATTTTGCAGATTGTTCGGCACATTCTGGACATTCGATAACGTTTGGTTTCCATAAATGTTTGTCCGTTTCATATATTTTTGAATTAGATGTTATTCCCCCACCCTTATCATCACGTGCCGCAAAATAAATATTTTTTATTCTGGCCAAAGAAATCGCTGTTGCACACATCGCACACGGTTCCAGAGACACATATATATCACAATCATCTAAAAATTTTGTCCCTGTTTTCTTTACAGCACGATTTATCGCAACAATTTCAGCATGCAATAACGGGTTTCGTTTTTGTTGAACTTTATTTTCACCACGTGCAATTATTTGACCGTTTTTGACAATTATCGCACCAACCGGCACATCATCATGTGAATATGCACGCGAGGCTAAAATTAAAGTTTGATTCATATAATTCATGTGGTACACTATATAACATGAATTCGAATTTGCAAATTATTTCTGGTGAATTAAAAGGACGCAAGTTAAAAATACCAACGTCTGCCAGGCCAACACAAAACCGCGCACGTGTTGCCGTGTTTAATATAATAAATGGATTTTTTAACAAAGATGATAAAATACATGTTTGGGACGCGTTTGCTGGGTCTGGGGCATTTGGATTTGAAATTTTGTCTGAATATATAAATTCCGATGTTCTGTTTTCTGATAAATCGATTGAGGCTATTTCTATCATTCGTGAAAATCTGGCAAAACTTGAAATAAATTCACGTGCAAAAACAGATAAAACGGATACTATTTCTGTGATAAATAAATACATTGCTGATATGGATTTAATTTTCCTGGACCCGCCCTATGCCGATAATGAGTTGGGAATGAATTTCGTACAAAAATGGATAAAAAATGGAAAAAATGGGTCTGTTTTAATTTGGGAACAAGATAATTCAAATAGCGTTTTGCCAAACAATAAAAATATAGAAATTTTACGCGATAAAAAATATGGTCGTGCCAGATTTATATTTATGCGTAAAAATAATGATTAAATTTTTTATAAAAGACTTGATTTTTCTTGTTTTTTAATCAATAATATAGCCTGTGTGGCACCCTTGGAGGCCACAAAAACAAGAATATAGCATAAAAAAGGATTATAAAATGGCTATCAATTTAAATGCAGAATTTCGTAATGTTGCTGGCAAGGGGGCCGCACGTTCAATTCGTAACGAAAAAAATATCCCTGCTGTTATTTATGGTGAAAAGAAAGAACCTGTCGCTATTGTTTTAGAAGGTCGTTCTTTCGAAACTTTGTTAAAACAGCCAAGTTTACGAACAAAATTATTCCAAATTAAAACACCAAAAGGTTCAGAAGACGCTATGTTGATGGACATTCAATATCATCCTGTGTCTGATGCCGTTATCCATGTCGATTTCAAACGTATTGATGTTAAAAAACCTGTCAATGTCGTTGTTCCTGTCGAAGTTATCAATGCTGATATTTCCAAGGGATTGAAATTGGGTGGTGTTTTGAACTTTGCCGTACGTAAGGTTGCTTTGCGTGGTTTGGTTGCAGATATGCCTGAAAAAATCGTTGTCGATTTGGCTAATTTGAATATCGGTGAATCTATTCACGGTTCTGATTTGGTTTTGCCAAAAGGTATTGAATTAGGATTGCACCAGGCAGAATTAGCATTTGCTATTATTGGTGGTAAAATGGCAGAAGAAGCAGATTCAAAACCTGCCGCCGCCGCTGCTGCCGCTGCAAAAGCCGCACCTGCGAAAAAATAATGAATTTTATTCAGAATTTAAACCGTTGCAATCGCAACGGTTTTTATTTTGTGTTTTTATTCCTTGGCCACTTGAAATTATGTTTTTTATACTTATATTCTCGTTTGAATAATTTGTCAAAAGGAGGCAAACATTATGGCAAAAGTTTTAGGTATTGATTTGGGTACAACCAATTCCGCAATGGCTTTTATGGATGGTAAAGACCCAAAAATTATTGAAAATTCAGAGGGTCAAAGAACAACCCCATCAGTTGAAGCAATTACTGCAAATGGTGAACAATTGGTTGGTATTACTGCAAAAAACCAGGCGGTTACAAATCCTGAAAATACTATTTATGAAATTAAACGTTTAATGGGATTAAGATTCGATAGTCCTGCTGTTCGTGATATTCAAAAGCGCGTTCCTTATAAAATTGTTGCCGGTGATAATGGCGATGCATGGGTGGAAATTGATGGTAAAAAATATGCTCCATCTCAAATATCCGCTATGATTTTGGCAAAATTAAAAAAAGATGCCGAAAATTATTTGGGCGAAACAATCACAGATGCTGTTATTACTGTGCCTGCGTATTTTAATGATTCACAACGTCAAGCGACAAAAGACGCTGGTCGTATTGCAGGATTAAATGTATTACGTATCGTAAATGAACCAACTGCCGCTGCATTGGCATACGGATTGGATAAAAATAAAAATGGAACTATTGCTGTATATGATTTGGGTGGTGGTACATTCGATGTATCTGTATTGGAAATTGTCGATGGTGTATTTGAAGTAAAATCTACAAATGGTGATACCGCATTGGGTGGTTCTGATTTTGATGCACGTATTTTGAATCATTTGATTGACGAATTCAAATCACAAACAGGTATCGATTTATCAAATGATAAATTGGCTTTGCAACGTTTGAAAGAAGCCGCTGAAAAAGCAAAAATTGAATTGTCTTCTAAGACATCAACGGATATCAACTTACCTTTCTTGACAGCTGATGCAACCGGCCCAAAACACTTTAACACAAATTTATCACGTGCAAAATTGGAATCTTTGGTTGACGATTTAATCAAAAAAACTATCGAACCATGCCAAAAAGCATTAAAAGATGCTGGACTTTCAACATCACAAATCGATGAAGTTATATTG
>CALCGS010000101.1 GCA_937901165.1 uncultured Alphaproteobacteria bacterium | reverse complement strand
CCTGATATACATTACCCGTTGGGGTGCCCGATAATTTTTCACCATTTTCAATATCCGATGCAGTACATGTATGATAACAATCAGATTGTGCGCTTGTACCCGCCGCCGATAATGTAAATCCAGTTGGACATGAATTTATACCCTGGTCATTTTCTTCATCAAATGAAAACGTGCCACCCGTACAATAACTATTTGCCGGACAGGTTGTTCCAGATATTGCGTCCGCCGCCAAATATTTTCCGGCGGATATTGTATATTGTGCCGGATTCCATACGGCATCAAATTCATTTTCGGCGGTTAAACCATCACCACCCAGGAAGTCAACATTACATGAATTTTGGATGGTTGTATTATATACGTCATCATCCGACATTGCCGGAAATATTGACATTGCCATTATTATACTGGACGTAAGAAATATTTTTTTATTAAACATTAGTTTTTCCTTTTAAGTTGCCATCCACCAAATACATAACCACGTTTGTATGGGGTACCTGGTAATTTAATTGCACCATCGTACGTACATTGATTGGTCGTTGACGCATTCCCGTTTCCCGGATTCCACGTTATGGCCACCTTGTTCGCAACGCATGCCGCAGGCAAACCGCCAAGTGCCCCAAACATTGCCACACGAAATGCAATACGAGTTTGCAACTTGTATGCACACTCCCATGCAGCATCCGCATCAGCCGCACCAGACGCTGCAAACACCCAAGGTGATGTGGCAGACAAATCCTGAAATACCCCACCTGTTGGAATATAACCGGTTATTTTACACCAAGCAGAATGACCATCAAAGCTTTGATTAAATTCATTACCTGGACGCAACCAATTTGAACTATCATTCTCCCAAGTCCAGTTGTCATTATTCCCTGAGATATCATTACAACTTACTATGCCGATAATATCGCCATAATCAAAACTTACACCCCAAGTGCCTTCCTGGGTCAAGTTATAATCCGACGCACTTTTTTCACCATATCCACCACCACCTTTTTCTAATGTAGCATGTCCTGTACCCTCTATGCTTTCCTTACCTATAAATGGATTTGAACCTACTTGTGCGGCACGGAATGTATATCCCGTTGTGCATGTTCCAACACATTGATTACGTCCGTTCTGATATACATTACCCATTGGGCTGCCCGATAATTTTTCACCATTTTCAATGTCCGATGCAGTACATGTATGATAACAATCAGATTGTGTGCTTGTACCCGCCGCCGATAATGTAAATCCGTCCGGACATGATGTGGCACCCTGATTATCTGTTTCATTAAATGTAAATGTGCCACCCGGACAGAAACTATTTGCCGGACATTGGGTACCATCTATATTGCCCGCCGCCAAATACTGACCCGCGGATACTGTATATTCATTTGCGGTATATTGCGCCATAAATCCATTTGGGGCAGTGGAATTATCCGCGCCAGTCCCACCCAGGAAGCCAACAACGCATTGCCCCGCAATATCGTCATTATAAACATCATCAGCAATTGCAGGTAATGTTGCAATTGCCATTATTATACCCGATGTTAAAAATAATTTTTTCTTAAACATTGATTTCCCCCTTTCCTTGGTGCTTTTTTTCCTTATGCAAATAGTGTAAAAAAAACCTTGGTTTTTTATGTACCCCCTTGGGGCAATTTTGATGATTTTACAAGAATCGCCAGAATGCCCGGGAATCCGGCAAAAAATAACAATTTTACAAAAATGCAAAATTATCAAAAAACTAGTTGACATTAAACCAAGGTTTTTTACATATTAAACCATTGAAAGTATTGTGTTTTTTATGCGTTTTTATTTATAAAAATCTGTTTTATTGTAATCCAGCGCATACGCACGATGATAAACCTTTAACGTTCTGCAATAAAATAAATCAGCACCAAATGGTGCCATAATAATGGTGATGGCGGTGCAGGAGTTCGCTCGACACTATGTGTCTGCGCGGCAACCGTAACGATTTTGCTGTGCTTTGCTTGCAAAATCTACTTGTTGTGAACCTGCGCATACGCACAATGATAAACCTTTAACGTTCAACAATAAAATAAATCGGCACCAAATGGTGCCGATTTATTTTATTGGCGGAGCGTGTAGGATTTGAACCTACGGACCGCATTACTACGGTCACGGATTAGCAATCCGCTGCATTTACCCCTCTGCCAACGCTCCGGAACTGCGTTTTGAATTATATATAACTTTTATTCAAAACACAAGTGCTTTTTTTATTTTTCTTGTTCTTGTTTTGCGGTCTTGAATTGCATATCGTATAACATTTTATATGCACTGCATTCGTTCTTTATCAATTTATCGTGTGTTCCGCTTTCAACGATTTCGCCCTGGTTTATAACAATTATCTTGTTCGCATTTTGAATCGTTGATAACCTGTGCGCTATCACAAATACGGTTTTATCGCGCATTAAATTTTCTATTGCTTTTTGAACAACCGCTTCGGCTTTGTTATCAAGTGCCGATGTAGCCTCGTCCAGAACCAAAATTGGGGCATCTTTCAAAAACGCGCGTGCAATCGCAACACGTTGTTTTTGACCACCAGATAACAATATCCCGCGTTCACCAATTTGTGTATCCAAACCGTTTTTCAAACTATTCACAAAATCGTCCAAATATGCCATTTTAACAGCACGCAATAAATCTTGTTCTGAAGCGTCTTTATTACCCAACATTATGTTTTCACGAATCGTGCCACTGAATAAAAAGTTATCTTGGAATACAACGCTTATATTTTTACGCAAAGATTTTAATGTGAATTCTTTGATGTCGTGCCCATCTATTTCAATAGAACCAGATGTTATATCGTAAAAACGTGGCAATAAACTGACCACTGTGGTTTTTCCACCACCAGAATTGCCAACAAATGCAACTGTTTCACCCTTATTCACTGTAAAATTGATATTTTTCAATACCGGTGTATCTTTGATATATTCAAAAGACACGTTTTTAAATTCTATTTTCGAATGTTCAACCGGCATTTCTATTGCGTTTTTAGAATCTTGGATGGATGGCTTTTTGTCCAATATGTCAAAAACACGTTCAATCGCCAAAAATGACATCAATACAGAATTGTATGTTCCACCAATACTTTTTATCGGTGTGTATAACATTATCAATGCCGTTAAAAATGATACAAAACCACCCGCCGTAAGTGTATCATTCAAAATCAAATATGAACCAAACCATATCGCCAATCCAATACCAATCGAAAGTATTATATGCATAACAGGTGTCAACCAACGTGTACGTTGCAACATTTTAATCTTTAACTTGAACACACCATTTAATACCGTATTGAACTTACCACGTTGTTCTTCATCCAAATTATACGATATAATCGTTTTGTTCCCATTATATGTTTCGTTATACGCAGTTAATAATGCAGAATCTGCCGCAATGGATTGTCCCATAATACTGTTTATCTTTTTGCGAACCTTGGTCATTGGCAACATCGCAAGCAACATTATCGCAACACAAACAATCGCAAGTTGCCACGAATTATAAAATAACACAAATGTCAATGATATCGCTGTAAAAAATTTTTGAACAAATGATTTCAAATTCGTCAGTAATCCAGAACATGCCATATCCGCATTATTATTAAACATAAATATTACATCCCCAGAATTCTTTTTGTTAAAAAATTCTGTTTCAAATGTAAGCATTTTCCTGTACAAATCTGATTTTAATAAATTTGTTATCTTGGCACCAACCCATGTGTTTAAGTAATCAGATAAATACTTTAAGCCACCCTGAATACTGGTAAAGCCAATTATCATTATTGGAATATACCACCCTGTTTCTATGGATTTTTCTATCATTACCAAATCCATATATGGTTTTAACGACATCGCAATAACTGCATCTAACGCACCAACAGGTATCGCAACCAAAATTGATAATAAACCACGAACCCAAAAAGGTTTTACATACGGCCACATACGTTTGTAATTTTTTACAAACATATTACGCAAAATCTTTTCTTTTAATTCTTTGCTCAATTTTTGTTTCATGTAGTATTCCTTTATCTGTCCACACACATATCTATTATTCCGAAACATGTTCTGGTTGATATATTTCAACATCACGTGTCATAGCAATAAATTTTGCACCACGTTTTTGTGGTAATTCATCCACCGGTATTTCTTTCAATTGCTCAATTTCAGCAACAACCGCATCAGATAATAATTCCATAGTTGTTTGCCAATCATTATGAGCACCACCCGCAGGTTCGGATATTACCATATCTATAACATTTAAATTTGCCATATCACGCGCAGTCAGTTTCAATGCCGTTGCAGCATCAGCCTTGAATTTGTTATCACGCCACAAGATACTCGCACAAGATTCAGGGGCAATTACAGAATATATCGCATTTTCTAACATTAAAATCCTGTCCCCTGTACCAATAGCGATGGCACCACCACTTCCACCCTGACCAACATTTATGGCAACATAAGGTGTTTTTATTGAAAGCCCAGTCGATATTGCCGTTGCAACAGCCTGAGATTGACCACGTTCTTCGCCATCACGTCCAGCAAAAGCACCCGCAGTATCAAACAATGATATCAATGGCAAATTAAATTTTTCAGCCAAACGCATCATTCGGGTTGCCTTGCGATATCCTTCTGGATTTACCATACCAAAACGATGTTTTTGACGCGTTTCTATGGTACGCCCCTGTTCCTGACCGATTATCACCGCCGGCACCCCATGCCAATAACCAATACCAGACCCCATTGCCGCATCTTCACCATAATATCTATCCCCCGCCAAATACGTCCAATCATCAACAATACCATCAATATAATCTAAAAAATGAGGACGATTTTCATGACGTGCCAACAAAACCTTGTCATACGCATAAGATTCACCCATACCGCGTATTTTTTTACCAGTTTCTGGCTTTGGCGTATTTACCTTTATAACCTTGGGTTCCTTTGGTTGTTTTGTCAATACAGATAAAATTTTTACCAATTTATTATGCAATTCATTTCTGGGCGAAACAATATCAACCATTCCATGTTCGTATAAGTAATCAGCCGTTTGAAAGTTTGATGGTAATTTTTCATGTATATTCTGTTCAATAACACGACGTCCAGCAAAACCAATGCGCGCCCCAGATTCTGCAATATGAATATCGCCCAACATCGCAAATGACGCAGTTACACCACCATAAGTAGGATCGGTTAAAACAACAATATATGGTATTTTGTTTTCATGCAATCTATTCACCGCAACCGTTGTTCGTGCCATCTGCATCAAAGACAATATGTTTTCTTGCATACGAGCACCGCCACTGGATGTGACCATAACAAATGGTTGCTTTTTTTCAATGGCATGTTCCATCGCGTTTACAATCCCGTCACCAGCACTGCGTCCCATAGACCCCATCATAAAAAATCCATTTAGAATACATACAGTTGTTGGAATACCACCAATAGTGCCATCTGCAGCAGATACAGCATCATTATTCCCTGTATCATTTCTGGATTCAGCCAATCGTTCAATATACGGAATCCTGTCTGTAAAATTTAATGGATCGTCCGAAGATACAGGCAATTCCATTTTTTCCCACGAAGCATTATCAAACAATAAATCAAAACGTTGTTTTGGTGTCATTATAAACGCACGACCACAACGTGGACAAATATAATGATTTTCCTTGTAATCACGATAATAAACCAGTTTCCCACACGATTCACATTTAATCCACATCAAACGACGAACCCTGTCATACCTATCACGGTTATTGTTTTTTATGCCGTTTCTTTTACCAAATAACATTACTTATCCATTCATTTTTTTTGTTAATTCACGACTTGGTTTAAATAAAACAGTCGTATTTGCAGGCAAATTTATAGGTTGTCTGGTGGTTGGATTAAACCCAACACGAGAAACACGTGTTCGTGCCTGAAACGTGCCGAAACCACGAATTTCAATTCTGTTGTTTGACGCAACCGCATCTTGAATACCATCTGATACACAATCCAATATAGCCGCAGCCTCTGTTTGACGCATACGTTTAAATTGAACCTGTATCGTACGTATAATATCAGAACGCTTCATATCTTATACCCTTTTGTATTTACTTGTTATTTTACATTATACTAATAAAACAATGCCACTGTAAAGTTTTTTATTTTTTTATCGGATTTTGTTCCAATTTTTATCAGTTAATAAAAATGATAAAATTTTACCGTAAGGAGGAATAATAATGAATAAGTTTAATTATGATGTTTCAATTATGGAACCAAAACACAAAATGCCACTTATTGGCGATAAAGCACCTGAATTTACGGCAAATACAACAAATGGTAAAATCAATTTTCCATCTGATTTTAATGGAAAGTGGATTATTTTATTTTCACATCCTTCTGATTTTACCCCTGTTTGTACAACAGAATTTATCGAATTTCAAAATATTAAAGACGAATTGCAAAAATTAAATACAGCACTTGTAGGATTGTCTGTTGGTGCAAACTCTTCACATTTGGCATGGTTTGATGCTATTGAAAAAATGGACATTGATGGCAAACACATAAAAATAACCTTTCCTTTGATTGAAGATTTGAATATGCATGTTGCAAATTTATACGGTATGATACATCCAAATATGTCCGATACACATGCTGTGCGTGCCGTATTTATCATAGATACCAAAGGCATAATTCGAACAATATTCTATTATCCTGCGACAACAGGCAGAAATATAGAAGAAATACTTAGGACACTTATTGCACTGCAAACTGCCGATGCTTTTGGTGTTGCAACACCTGCAAATTGGTTTCCAGGACATAACGTCATTATACCTGCACCAAATACAGCAGAAAAAATGCACAAATACACATATTTGAAACATAAAGATTATGATGTTAAATCTTGGTTTTTGATTATGAAAAAATTATCTGATAAATCTATTTATCAAAAATTGTATAAAAACACCGCAAAAAAATAATCGTATGTATTAAAATACTAATGGAAAATCCCGAATGTCCATAGGCACCCCATCCCGTTCGGGATTCCATTGTGACGCATTTAAATCAACCTTTTTATCAGGATTAAATTTTATACCTTCGGATTTTAACATTTTATATTGTTCTGTTTCGTATCCTGCACATAAACGTCCATCACTAAACACGACACGATGCCACGGCAAATGCCAGCTGGCCTTGTTATTAGAAGCATAGCCAACAAACCTGGCACATTTGGGTTTTCCCATCATTTCGGCAATTTGCCCGTATGTTGCAACACGACCATACGGAATTTTTGCTACAATATCGTAAACTTGTTCTCTAAATGTTTTCATAATTTTAAATGTACAATAAAAAATTTTTATTGCTATAAGATTGTTATCTTTTATTAAAAAAACACCCAAACGGGTGCTTTTTTATCTTGCTTTGTAAACTCTGAAGAACGCAAGAATTCTTGAACGTTCTGTTTTTTCGTCCCTATTTTGTTGCTTTAATATTTCTTTGTATATAGAATCAAAACTAGACATAGATTTTATATTTTCTGGAACATATGAAATATTTGTTAAATCCTTGTGAAGTGCCATTTTGCAAACTTCAACAGTTCTTCTGTCATAAGGAACGCGACTTAAAGCAAGACCTTTTTTAACAGCAATGTACCAAGGGTCCATAAGTTTAACAGAATTCACATTTGCTTTTTGGGCCTTTGCGTAAAAACCAGCCGTTTGTTTTACTTCCAATGGTACATACGTAATATCTTCTGGATTGCGAACAATCGCCACCAAACAAACATCCATACTTCTTTCTTCGTATGGCAAATCATATAAACGTTTACCTTTGTATAATTCTAATAAATAATTTTTTTTATTCATTTGTTTTTCCTTTGTTTTTTTTCTTTACTATTATACTACTTTTTTATATTGTCAACTTTTTGTAAAAAGATAACGTTTAATCGGTTTTAATCGCTAACTATTCTGGCGGAGATGGAGGGGTTCGAACCCCCGATACGGTCGCCCGTATACGCGATTTCGAGTCGCGCGCATTCAACCAGCTCTGCCACATCTCCAGCGCGGATAATTATTACAAATATATTTTGATTTTGCAAGCAACTTAAACTTCAAAGTTATAATTTTTTATAGATTTTAATATCGCACCAACTAATTTCTTTTGATGAGAATCAGATTTTAACAATTTTTCTTCACTTGCATTTGACAAATGTCCTAATTCTATCAAAGCCCCAGGGACCGTCGAACGCAACACCGCAAACGGAGCATGACGAACATTTGGTCCAGGCAATTGGTCGATATCCGCCCTATTAAACGCACGACAACACCCATTCGCGTATTCTTCGGATAATTCCGCAACCGCATGTTGTTGTAATGACGATAACGCGACACGAATATCCTTTGAAAACTGAGAAAATCCATCAACATCAATTTTATCCGCCGCATTTTCAGCATCAGCTAACTTTTGTGCCTCTTCGTCAGATGCCTTTTCCGACAATGTGTATATTGAATACCCCTTGGTTGAACGACTGGGGTTGGCATTGGCGTGCAAAGACAAAAATAAATCAGCATGGCGTTTTTCAGCAATTTCCGCCCTGTCTGCCAATTTCAAAAAAGTATCATCCGAACGCGTCAAATATGTTTTAAATCCAGAATTATCCAATTCTTTTTTTAATTTTTTTGCCACAGATAAAACCACTGTTTTTTCCTTGGTGCCACCCTTACCTATACAACCAGGATCCTTGCCACCATGTCCAGCATCAATAACTATTACATATTTTTTAGAATTTGTTGTTGTTGTTTTTGTATTAGTATTGTTTGTACCCACCGCCGCACCACCTGATGATGCAAAATCCAAAACCAATCTATAATCATTGTCGCCATTTGGTTCCAAAACCATAACCTGTGATTTATTTATTTCAGATATAGGACTTGATAAATTTGCAACAATATCCAATTTATCACCATTTTGAACCTGGGACACAGAACGCACAAGTGTTCCAGACGATAATGATGGTGAAACACCAGCATTTTTTGCAGTGTTAGATAAACTGACCACCAATTGATTGGCGGGATATGAAAATGAATACGATGGACGCGATATAGTTTCTATAACCAAACGCGTTTTGTTTCCAGGTTGTTTACCAGTACGCACAGATGTTAAAGAATTACGCCCAGCAAACGCGACACGTGGCAACATTGACATTGCCAACACACCAACCCCAGACATTCGCAAAATGCTTCTTCTTGATACCTTCATTTCAAGAAAATTATATCATAAATACAGTTTGATTCAAAATAAAAAAAACGCATATCAATGCGTTTTTTTGTTTATCTGCTGACACAACTGGAAAAAGTTTGAGCAATCATAGACGTTTCTGACGAACTGAGCGTTTGAACCGGAACAATATAACAACGTGAACCATCGCGTAAAATATAAACCTTGGTTCCTTTTTTATATCCAGATTGCATATCATCCATTTGTGCACTTGTAAAATAAGAATTTTGCGTAAGCGGAGAATTCGTCAATCCAGCGTTCACAACCTGATTTGCAGTATCAGCATCATACACATCAATCCGCGAAGTTATTTCCATAAATATTGGCCAATATTCATTTGGATTTGCATCCGTTGGAAACGCAACCGTTTTAGATGCCGACAATAAATTATTCCCAATTGTACCATTACTTGTATTATAAGAGCCAGTTAAATTTAACTGTAAATTATCACCACACGCCAAATTCATTCTGTTTGCATAATCGTTTAATACAGCATCAACATCTACTAAGCCATTTGTGACAAGTTGAGATCTTTGTCTTTCATAT
>CALCGS010000100.1 GCA_937901165.1 uncultured Alphaproteobacteria bacterium | reverse complement strand
AATGCGTTTTCGATAACTGTTCCGCCATATTAGACATTGATAAATACGACATTAATTCTTGCTGAACATACTGTGGACACAACCGTGCAGCAGTATTCATACCACGTGCACCACCCTTGGCATTTACGTTATATTGTGGCATCAATGCCGTTGTATCTTTTTGCAAACATAACAAAGCATAGTTGTATAACTCACTTTCAGTTGCATAGGTACATTTACTGGTTGTGCGACCAGGCACCAATGTCACATCGCCGCAATAATCAGACAAACATTTATATATTTTTTCACGACAAGCGGTATCAACATCAACCTGAGTAAGCATAAAATAAGTATTTATTTGATTGTTTTTATATGCGCTTGCAATTGCCTGATTTCCACGCAATTTTGCATTATTTGAATTTGCATTTGTCACCAACGAAACACCACTGCGCGAAGTATCACCCCCAATTGTATCAACACCAACAGCCAATGCCCCAACAGCATAAACACACGCCAAAAAAACACCACAAGTTGCAAATATTTTTTTCATAACAACCTCTCTCTTGTCATAGATTATATCATAACGCAAAACAAAACGCAATTATTTATTGATTTGATTTATTTATTGTTTAATAATCAAGGTATGTTATTGAACAACGAATTATTTTCTGAAATATCTGACGACATAAATGCCGTAAGGGGGTTTCTTTGACCCTGAAAAATTAAATGCAGAATTACAAAATATAAATGCACAACTAGATAATCCTGATTTATGGAATGCACCAGATGATGCAAAAAAGATATTACAAAAAAAATCAGAGATTGAAAAAAATCTAAATGAAATCAATTCACTAGAATCTGATTTTAAGAATTTGTATGAATTATATAATATCGCCCAAGACGACCCAGAAATTATTACAGAAATTCAAAATTTGGCCGACCGCGCCCACAAGGCAAAATTCATAACACTGTTTAATGGCACAACCGATAATAATAGTGCTTTTATTTTTATTCAGGCTGGCGCCGGCGGAACAGAAGCACAAGATTGGGCACAAATGCTGTCCCGTATGTACACCAGATGGGCGGAAAGACATGGTTTTTCAATAGAGGTTGTCGATGAACATATCGGTGATGTTGCCGGAATAAAAAGTGCAACATACAAAATAACTGGCGAACGTGCCTTTGGTTGGTTAAAGAACGAGATTGGCGTACATAGACTGGTACGTATTTCCCCATTTAACGCAAACGGAAAACGTCAAACAAGTTTTGCATCTGTGGATGTTTGGCCCGATATTGATGATTCTATTGAAATTGAAATCAACGAAAAAGATTTGCGTATTGATACATATCGTTCTTCTGGGGCGGGCGGACAACATGTTAACAAAACAGATAGTGCGGTCAGAATTACACATATTCCAACAAATACTGTGGTGACATGCCAAAACGAACGCAGCCAATTTCAAAATAAAGATATGGCTATGAAAATTTTACGCAGCAGATTGTATGAACTGGAATTAAAAAAACGCGAAGAAGAAGAAAATACCGCCAAAGCCAACCAGAAAAAAATCGAATGGGGCAGTCAAATCAGAAACTATGTTTTGTATCCTTATCAACTGATAAAAGATGTTCGTACAGGCGTTGAAAAAACAGATTCAGCCGCCGTATTGGATGGCGATTTGGACGATTTTATGTTGGCGTGCCTGCAACAACAGTTTTAGCAATTTGCATTTTATTATAATTTAATTTATAATTTGCTCGTAATTGCACCCGTGGCCTAACTGGATATGGCGTGTCCCTCCGAAGGACAAGGTTACAGGTTCGAATCCTGTCGGGTGCGCCAAAATTAAAACCGATTTTGTCGGTTTTTAATTTTGTATGCAAACCCCAGGACGAGAACCGTAAAAGGTTCGACACGATAGTTGGTTC
>CALCGS010000099.1 GCA_937901165.1 uncultured Alphaproteobacteria bacterium | reverse complement strand
GAATTGGCGCCTGTTATAGTTGAACCTTTTTGTGGCTATGGTTCTATTCCTGTTCAATTGGCCAAGAAATTTCGATTTTCTAAATTATATGTAAGCGATATAGATTCTGCAAAAATTACAGGAACAATTCAAGGATTGCGTATATCTAATGTTAAATTAAATGATTATTATGTATCATCATCCGATAAAACACCTGTATCTGTTATGGGGGACAATGGATATATAGAGGTTGGACTAACCACAACTGGCACAACTGCACCTGTGGCAACAACTGTATGGAAAATTGATGGTGATAAATATACATGGCGTAATGGCGATGGTGTCGTATTTACTAGAAATATAGTTGTTCAAGATTATTTGATAACAATTACTGATAATATTGAAAATAAATCTGGGCATGATTATGGTTTTGCACCGTATGTAAATATTGAACGTGGTCGTGATGAAAAATCATCTGCTGGGGTTTATACTGGTTCTGTTGCGTATGTAAATTCTGATTTAGAACATCGTGATTGGACACGTCTTGATAAACAATCGTACGCATATTCAACAACAAATGGTTTCGTTGGATTTGCAGACCAATATTGGGAAACAATTGCGGCCATAGACTCACCTGATCAAACAATGCGTGTAAAAAAATCTGGTGATTTATACAATGCATCGTCAAATGCTGGTGTTGTAAATATACCTGCGGGTCAAAGCAAGGAAATAACAACAAGTATTTATACAGGTCCGCGTGATACAGATATTTTAAAATCTGTTGAAACAGCAATTCCTGGTATTCAAGATACTGTTGATTATGGATGGTTTTGGTTTTTGGCACAACCAATGTTGTGGGCATTAAATCATCTAAATTCTGTGGTAATGAATTACGGAATTGCGATAATAATATTGACGATATTTGTTCGTTTGTTGATGTGGCCACTTACACGCAAGTCTTATACATCAATGATAGCAATGCAGAAAATGCAACCAGAATTGCAACGTGTACAAAAATTATATGCCAATGACAAGGCACGTTTGCAAATGGAAATGTTAAAGATATATCAAACACATAAAACATCACCTATGTCTGGGTGTTTGCCTATGTTGATACAAATTCCCATCTTTTTTGCATTATATAAAGCATTATTGATATCTGTTCAAATGCGCAGTGCACAATTTTTATGGATATCTGATTTGGCTGTAATGGACCCTTATTACATATTGCCGATATTGATGGGGGCCACTATGTGGTTGCAACAGTATTTACAAACAGGTCGTCAAAAAAATAAAGAAGCATCTGCAAATGACATAGCTGCCCAAACAAATAAAATAATGAAATGGATGCCGATATTGTTTGTTGTAATGTTTGCATGGATGCCGGCTGGGTTGGTTTTGTATTGGACTGTATCAAATATATTCGGTATTGTTCAAATGTGGATAATAAAAAGAAATACAAAATAATAAATAATGCCTTGGAATAAATCCAAGGCATTATTTATTATCATTTTTTTTTGCATAAATATTGATACAAACTATTTGGTGTTTGTATAAACAAAGCGTGCATATTTAATGCACGCTTTGCTAAATCTACACATGATATAGCATATTGCACAGTAAACCGTTTTGGAATTTTTTTATGAATATACACAAATTTCCATCCCATATTTTTCAGGTATGATAAAGATTTTTTATTCATAGCGATACGGGAAACATTTCCATATTTCACAAATTGGTACATAATATAGTTTTGTTTGTTTGGGATTATTACAGCACAATGTTTCAAGTGTCTGCATATAATATTTACCCATTTAATAGAAGTGTTTGGTGAAAAACCAATAATAAACATTTTTTATCCTTTTTTATTCAATCCAACCTTTTTGACGTGCAGCCACATCCAACACAGCCATTGCAATTTTCCATTGATATGCGGCACGATTTTCTTTCCAAATATATTGATGAGGTGTGCGTCTTTTGTCGCCAAATTCTTTCATAACACTTAATTGTTCATCGGTCAGTTTTCCAGACAAATATAATTTTGTAATCAACCTTTCGACATCTAATAATTCGCAAATACGATAATTTTCAGTTGAATGTTTTTTTATAAAATTACTTTGTATAGATTTAGAATATATAAACCAAAACCACATTTGTTCAGCATTGTGAAATTTTTCTGGTATTGATTGTAATAAAGTATTATTCATTTTTTTCTCCTTTTTTTGTGTTGTTATTTTGTTTGTTATATGTATAAAACAAACGAAACATTATATTAATAAGTACAACCAATGGTTGATATTCGAATCGAAAAACCGAATCAATGCTGGGATTTGATTCCTTGTGTTCGAATCGAAAATAATATTATTTTATTTGTTTTTATACACTACATAATAAAAAACGCGCATATAAATGCGCCGTTTTTTATGTTTTTAATTTACCGTTAAATATCAAACGGTGGAAAACAATCACCGCCAGAATCAGGACAGCATGCCATTTCACCACCACCCATATCGGTCAATGTTTCGCCTGTGCAACAACCATTTGAATTTGGTTTAGACCCATCATCACATAATATACCGTTATATTCTTCCGCGGTTGTTTTTTCAAAAGGATTTTTCAAAACACCATCATCTGTGTATTCCAACCCCAGAATTTGTTCGTTGTATGCTTGATTTCCAGATACAGTAAAGCCACCAACACCATCGTTTGAAGCCGAAGTGTCATATTGTTTAAAATTAGATATTTGATTTTGATATAGCGCATCCTGTTTCGCGTTGTTTATCGCAACATATTGTTGTGATTGACAATATAGTGCCAATGTTCGGTAATCATAATTTGAACAAGGTTCTTGGTCCAATTGTGTTTTATCAACTTTATCTTGTGCTTCAAAATTACAACAACTTTGGATATTAAACGAACGAACTTGTCCAATCCAAGATGGGTCTGTTTTATCAATTTCGGGTTTATCTAATTTACTCCATGTACGACGTGACTTAGATCCGTATTCTGCAAAGGCACATTTCTTACCTGGATTATCTTCGGCACTGCCGCACGTTGCGATTAAATCAACTGGTGAATATACTGTAATACGTGTTCCTGCTGCAATTGAAAATGGTGGTACAGTATTATCCAACGCATCAACAATAAGTTTTTGTGCAACCTGGTTCCATGCGGTTATAACCTCATTTTTGGCGAGTTCGGATGACCTTACTTTTCCAGATTGAACAACTGTATTATTGTCCAAATCAATTTGATTTACAAAAGTATCTGCAATTGGTGCAATCATATTTACAGCTGCTGGAACCATCGCAGTTAGCAGTGGCATAACAATTTGTTCCACATAATCTGTACTGCCATAACCTGGAACCCCAACGCGTCCCTGGGCATCTGCAGAATAAGGGTCTTGCTCTTCTTTTTCGAAATTAAACTCAACACCATCTGGACGAATAAATTGATACCAATTTATTTGCATACGTCCAACTGATGAATATGGTCCTGGCAATTTTCCTGTTAAATATCCCATTAAAAGTGTTCCTGTTGGCAAAATAACCGTCCTGCCATTATCAGAATATACATTTCTATCAACTGTTGCACGAATAGGAACCCCCTTACTACCTTCTTCCCCGTATATGCTTGGGTCGGCACGTACTTCTGAAACGATGGTTGCAGGTATTGGTTTGAATTGACGTAAAATAAATGTTCTATCATAAGGCATAGAAGAATAAACAGATTCCGCATCGCCAGACCCTTTTAATTTAACTTCTGCCTTGTCGTCTTTGGTAAATTTAAAATCGGCTGTACCATTTTCAAATTCAAAAGTTCCTAATAAATTTTTCATTCCGCCTTTTGCCGTTGAATTGCCACTTGCGGGTGCAACTTCTATTTTTGTGCTTGGCCTGTCGATATCAAAAGATGCAGGTAATGAAGCATAATTGGCACTTTTATATCCAATGTGTTCTGCATCGGTTCCGATTTTTCTACTTGAATCATTTATATCCACGATAATACCAGTCATTGGGTTATATAATCCTGTTGGATTTTTGCATTCTATATCATCATACGGATGGTATTCATAACGGCCGTTATTTGGTTTTATCCAACCGATTTGATTTCCTAAAGAATCGTACCCAGGCATAGCAAAATCAGAACATTTTTCTGCTCTTTTTGTTTTTTTTCTGGTTGATATAGATTTTTTAGGTTCTGAAATTACAGGTTCTTCAATTTCATCATCATAAATATCATATTCTGGTTCGTCATAGATAATTTCTGGTTCTGGGATGGTTGCAGGGCCAGCAATTTTTTCAATTTCTCGTACGACTTTTTCGACTGGTTTTGTTGATAATTCGACTTTTATGTATGCTGTTTGTTGAAAATCTGTGTCGCCATAAATTACAGGAATGTTAATTTTTATAACATCGTTTAATTCATTTGATGGCATAAAAATCATTCTTATATGGCAAGACGCTACATTGTTTATTTTTGTTTCATCGCAATAAGATATAACTGTCATATCATCAATAGTTGTTGGTATTTCAACTTTTTGTACAGTGGTATCACCCGATGCGGTTATACGTACAGAACTATCACAGGATTTACCTATTTCTATATCTTTGCAAATCACAGGGTTGGGCGATATATTTACAACAACGTCTTTTTCTATATCGTTAAAATTTACATTTTCTTTATTTTTGGATTTAACCAATAAAAAGATTAAAACAATCACCAAAATAAAAGCAACACCCATAAGCAACCACAACAACTTACGAGGGGTGTTTTTATGAAATTCTTGAATCTGAGCCTTTATATTGTTCATTTTTTTACCTGTACTTCAAAAATTTATTGAACTCTTACGACATTACAATTCGTTCCGCCAAATTTTAACAATTTATCACACAAAGTTTGTGCAGTATCGACATCATTTATTGGACCAATGCGCAATCTATACATTCTAGCAGTTGTAGCGCTAGAACCTAAATCACCAACACCTTGTTCATCAATTGCATAAAACACCTTATCTTTATATGGGGATAATTCTGTTGTAAATTTTGCCAACATATTTAACCAATAATCATCCAATTCTTTAACAGACGTTCCAGATTTTAATTCAACTGCAACCCCAGTTTGATTTGATGATATAATAGGAATATTCGTTTGTGGTAAATAAGCACCAGCAGTTTCACGTTTTGTTGGTAACATATTTATAGTAGCGTTATTTGCGTATACACCAGTTCCATATTGTGTGTTTGCATTTGATACATACGTTGGATTTGCAGAATAATCTGCACCCATGCCATTCATTGCACTAATATCAGCATTGTATGCAACATTATTTAAACTTTGGCTAGACATTAAACTTTGTGCAACATTTGCCTCTGCCAAAGCCATGACACTAGCAGTATCGGCAATCAAGAATGGTTTTGCACGTTTTTTTATACATACAATTCTTTGACCACTGCGTAAAATCATATCACCAACAGCTTCAACAATAAGTAATCTGCCGTCTTCACCATCTGTGCGGAAACCAACGGGGGATTCGCCACCTTCAACTAACAAAGAAACGACCGGTCTTTGCGTCATAGAAATAACCTTGTCGCCAAAATCGATATAGGTAAACACACGGTCGTGCCAAACACGTTCTGGGGCAATAATATAATCATCTGGATTTGGAACAAAAATGTCCAAATCAAAACGAAATTCCGAAGGATCTATTTTCATAGATTTTATCCAACCATAATCTTCGCCATCAACCCCAATATTACTTTGTGTGTTGCTTTCTTTGGTGAATATAGAATGCATTCCAGACCCCCTGGCAATTGGTGTGTTATTACCAGATAAATTTGCATTACCATCTAAAACTATATCGACCTGTGAATATGTTATTTCGGATGCGTTGGTTGGTTCGGAACGCAAATAAAAGATATATTGATTTCCTGATTGTCCACTGACAATCATATTTGTGTCGGAACCCTGATTGGATGTTTCTGGGGTTATGTACATTACATTGTCGCCCTGTGTGACCTGAATTTGAAACAACCCACCATCGCCAACAACTGCATCAGATATTTGTTCGCCATTTGGTAATTTAATCATTGTGACCATACCATTGCGCAATTTTATAGGTAAAACAGAACCTTTTGACCATGATAACTGTGCGTATCCGGGTTTAATGCTTCCGCTTGCCATATTGGCTTCTGGGTGGTCCCAGGCTTGTTGTTTTCCGATGGAATTTCCGATGGAATCTGCATACACCATTGAAGACAGGCATGTTAATAAACAAATTGCAGAAACATTAAATTTTATTAGTTTGACAAATACCATAATTTCCTTTCCTTTTGTTATCTGTTTAAAATCCGTTGTTCGACAAAGCTGTAATATCTGTATTTAACGGATCGTTTGCAAGCTCGCTATTTTCATAGAAGTATTCTATATTATCAACTATTATTCCAAGTGGATTTTCCACCCGATTTGCCCATTTTGTTTTGTCTGTGATATCTGTTTTTAATTTTACTTTTGCGTGATATGTGATTGGGGCCACAACACCTGCGGGCGAACATTTGTATTTAAATTTGACTAGATATGTATCCTCTTCTTTTTGAAATTCAGTAATAGCACCTGTTGTGTCAAAATCAACAGTGCATGCAAAATGAACAGATGTTTGCTGACCGTTTTGCAAATCACGGTATAAATCTTCTTCTACGTACCATAAAACAGTGTTTTTGAAATTTTCAAAAACTTCTGGGCTGGACCAAATACGCACAATACCATCATCTTTGTTGACCCATTTTCTATGTGTTGCTAATAAATCATCAAAAGAAAATTCATTTCGTGCCTTTATATATTCTTTAAGAAAACTAAATTTAAAAACCTCAATATTTTGGGGCATATCTTGTAATATAACCTCGGTATCTGGTTTTAATCTAGTTGTTAAAAAGAACACTTGTGGACGTTCAATGGGAAACATTTTAAATAAAGTTATGACCAAAATAATAGCAATAACCACAGAAGCGGCCAACACAAGTGTTAGCAATCTTGATAATAAAACAGGCGGTTCTGTACGGTTTTGCACGTCATTTCTCCTACTTATTTATTTGATTGTAGAAAAAAATATGACAAGTATGCAAGTAAAAAAGTTATAAAATTTAAATAAAAAACAAAAACGCAAAATAAAAATAAATGTACGATAAACAAAACAAAAAAATTATAATATTTTTTGCTTGATTTTTAATATGATTATGGTATCTTTACACCTAACTAGTGTGTGGGCAAAAGGTGTGAAAGCTAGGATAGGGGCATAGTTCAACGGTAGAATATCGGTCTCCAAAACCGCGGATGAGGGTTCGATTCCTTCTGCCCCTGCCAAAAAATCAAACGGTTTTTTGGTGATGATTAGTATAAACGGTGGATGATTTTGATGAAAAAAATGCTGAATTATATAAACTCTGTACGTGCTGAATGGTTCAAAATAGTTTGGCCTGCGCGTGATAGTGTTGTTCGTGCGACGATAATGATTTTGGTTTTTTCTGGGCTTGCCGCGTTATTTTTTTTCTTGGTGGACAGTGCGTTAAACGCGATAGTTCGGTGGATTTTTTAAAAAGTTATATCAAAGGATACGCAAATGGAAAATAATATGCAATGGTATGTTGTTAATGTTCATACGGGCTGTGAAGACAAAGTGGCACGTGGTTTACGTGAACAAATTGAAAAACGTAAATTGAATGCTTATTTTGGTGAAATTTTGGTTCCAACGCGTGTTATCAAGGAACAAAAGGGTAAAAAACGGGTAGAAGTTGAAAAGAAATTCTTTCCTGGACTTGTGCTGGTTCAAATGATTTTGAATGATGAAACTTTTTCATTGGTTCGTTTGATGCCTCAGGTTGTTATGTTTTTGGGTGCAAAAAACAAACCTATTGCGATAAGTGAAGAAGAAGCGCGTCGTTTGTTAAAACAGGTCGAAGAAGGTTCTGTTGTCCCAGAAGATGTTCAGTATGAAGCGGGGCAAGAAGTTCATGTTATCGATGGTGCGTTTGCTGGCTTTAATGGTGTAATAGCGGAAGTTGATAACGTAAAGCAAAAAATGAAAGTAAAAGTTTTGGTATTTGGTCGTGAAACTGATGTTGAATTGGTTTTCGAACAGGTCGAAAGAGTTTAGGTTAAACCTAAAAAACAAGACGCATGGTGCGTCATCTGTGGCAGATGTGCCAACATTGTACCACAGCTACATTAACAGATGTAAAACATCAAAAATGGAGTAAAAAATGGCAAAAAAAGAAGTAAAAGGGATGGTCAAATTGGTCGTTCCTGCGAAACAGGCGAATCCTGCACCTCCTATTGGACCTGTGTTGGGTGCGTCTGGTGTGAATATCGCTGAATTTTGTAAGCAATTTAACGACAAAACATCTGATAAAGAACCAGGAATGCCAATTCCTTGTATTATCACTGTTTATACAGATCGTAGTTTTGAATTTATAATGAAATTACCACCTGTGTCGTACTATATTAAAAAAGCATTAAAATTAAAAATTGGTTCACACAAACCTGGTCGTGATTTTGTTGGTACTATCAGCAAGGATCAAATTGCAAAGATAGCATCTGAAAAAATGCCTGATTTGAATTGCTCTACTATTGAATCTGCATGCAATATTGTTGCGGGTCAATGTCGTTCTATGGGTGTAAAGGTGGAGGAATAAGATATGAAATTAACAAAAAAACAGAAAACTTTGGTTTCTTTGGATAAAAACAAAGTTTATTCTATTGCTGATGCAATCGAAGTTTTGCGTCCATATTGTTCTTCTAAATTTGACGAGACATTGGAAATTGCAGTTCGTTTGGGTATTGATGTAACCAAGGCCGATCAAAACATTCGTGGAATGTTGTCTTTGCCAAATGGTACTGGTAAACAAGTTCGTGTTGCTGTCTTTACTGTAAATTCACAAGACGAAGCGAAAAAGGCTGGTGCTGATGTTGTTGGTGGTGAAGAATTGATTGAACAAGTTGCGGCTGGTAATATCAATTTTGATCGTGTTATTGCAACACCTGATATGATGCCAAAAATGTCCAAGGTTGCACGTGTTTTGGGACCAAAAGGTTTAATGCCAAACCCAAAATTAGGAACTGTAACAAACAATGTTGCTGAAGCGGTTAAAACAGCCAAAGCTGGACAAATTGAATACCGTGCAGAAAAGAAAGGTATTATTCATGCTGGTATTGGCAAAATGTCATTTTCTACAGAAAAATTGGTTGAAAATGCAAATGCATTGATTGAACAGTTAAAGAAAGTAAAACCTGCATCGGCCAAGGGGCAATATATCTTGGGTTGTTCTGTTGCAACAACACAGGGTGCTGGCTTAAAGGTTGATGTAAAATAAAACGGATTTCTGT
>CALCGS010000098.1 GCA_937901165.1 uncultured Alphaproteobacteria bacterium | reverse complement strand
AAAAACAAAGCATAATGAATTTATTTGTTGGAATTGTTAATTGACCTTCTTCTTCTGGGGATTGGAATTTAGATGTGTTAAAATCTGTTTTAATAAAAGATTCTGTTGCTAATAAAATTGATTCATTTTTCTTATCATCAAATTCTTGATTTATTTTCAACATATGTTTATAAATTTTCAGGACTTACCCCTAATATAATCCAATTATTAAGAAATTCAAAAATAAATATAAGATATACAAATTATAAAATATATATCAAGCTGGCCTGTATGTCAGTTTGCTACCTTTACCATGGCGTGTCTTATTACCTTATCTCCCATGGTGTATCCTTTTAAAAGCACTTCGCATACCACATTTTCTTCAAAGCTTTCGTAAATTCTTCTTGAGCCTTCTCGTCAACCTTCACGGTGATATATTTCAAACATTGTGTCAGTTCATCGGCAACATCCAAAATCTGCGCGGTTTTATTATTGTTTTCAATCGGAAAAAATCGAATGTCAAACGGATGTACGCGCAAATGTCTATCACCAACAAATGGACGAATCATTGGATTCAAAATTTCAATGAAAAAACATTTTTCAGTAAAATTTTGATCAACTTCTTCTGAATAAATCGCGTAGGTATCACCAAACGTTTCGTTCAGTTTGATTGATATGCCATCGATAATACTATTTACCATTTAAAAAGTTCCCCCAAATATTTTTGCAATCTTTCTTCCAGAATTTTTGGCGTGATCATAGCAAGTTCACGTTCACTTTCTGTCAACATGAATTGTCCTTTCACCCATCCTTTACCACCGCGCGTTCTATGTCCAAATTCAACATATGGTGCATAATATACGGGATTGATGATTGTTATCGTGTAGACATTGCCGTTTTTGGAAACGGGCAACGATTGTGCATATTCTTTTGCACCAATCTTTTTGTTTGCCGTCCATCCACGGCGTAAAGTTCCGCCGATCTTCGTTCCCTTTATGCGTTTTTGATATGTATCACCCTTTTTATGGTTCTTTGAATCACGTGTTGCGGTTACGGTTCTATATTTGGCATAATTGCCAACGGGGGTTCGTTGAATTACTTTTGCCAATAATCGCGCCGCCAATTCTTTTGCGCATGAATTAACAAATTCATCAATATTTGGTGCTTTCGCTAATTGCTGCAATTTCTTTTGAAATTCCACTAATTGCCGATAATCAATTTTTGCCGACATTCCCGCCATTTTTACGCCTTTGTATCAACCAGAACTAAAACGATTTCTTGATGATTGGAATGAACCGCGGGTTCACCGCTTGATTCATACCATGTAGAAACACCGTTTTGTGTAACATGGATTTTGGATCCTGCTTTGATTATTAGTTCTGGTGCAATAAATAGTTTGATTTCTTGTTGTTTGTTTGCAATGTTTTCAATTTCTTCGGCATTTTTTACCGTTGAAAAAGAAACACGGCATGGTTGATTGGCAATTGTTAGAACTTCTGATTGTGTTGTTCGCTTGTTAATTGGATCAACGGTTTGTTGGTATTCGTAAACATTGCAAATGCCCACATACAATAATTCAATTGCTTTTCGTGCTATTTGGAACATTTACCACACCAACTTTCGATATCTTATGAAATTGTTTTTGTCTGGATTTGTCAATTGTGCCATCAAAGAATCAAATCTTTGTTCCGTGGATGTCATACCGTCAAATTGAACGGTGG
>CALCGS010000097.1 GCA_937901165.1 uncultured Alphaproteobacteria bacterium | reverse complement strand
TTTTATCCAAGATAATTTTCCAGTTCATAAAAATATTAAACAATAAGCTAATTATTCTAAATCATCTCTTCTACTTAATGAATTTCCCATATGACTATTTAAACTACAATAATTAAGGGTTCCTTTATGTCCAATATTTTCATGAAATTTTTTATGTTCTTTTGTTTTAAAATTAATATAAGGTTCAGCTAATCCATAATCTATCAAATAAACAATTTTTGAATTTTTACTATCCCCAAAACCAAAATTTTCTGGTTTAATTACATACTGGTTTTCGTTGCCTTTATCATCAATAAAAATACAACTGGTTACAATACCCAATTCTGATGGACTATTACTTAAAAACTGTGGTTGATTTAATGTCAATTTTGCAGATTCTGGGTATTCAGAAACAGGGCATGCATAAGAAACCAATGCTTTTACCTGCCAATTATTTTGTGCGATTGCATGATTTATTTTTGTAATAGAATGAATTAAATTTTGATTGGCCTTTGTTTCAAATTTATGTCTAAAAAACCTGCGGGGCCAATTTGTATTTGGATTTCCATTTGTTAACCAACCAACATAATATTTTGGATAACACATATTTCCTTTTTCATTACAATAACGTTTGAACATTGGGTATTCGGTCATTTTCTATCCTTTTAATAGTCGTGATTTAGATTTATTCCATTCGCGTTCCTTTATTGTTTCGCGTTTATCGACCTTGTTTTTACCATAACCGATACCCAACATAACTTTTAATTTTCCGCGATTATTAAAATATAATTTCAATGGCACGATTGTTGCACCACGTTCTTGTAATTTACCGATTAAACGGTTGATTTGATTTCGATGCAATAACAGTTGACGTAATCTGCGTTCATCAAAATTCACAATTCTGGCAGCGGTTGGTAATTTTTGAATTTCAACCCCAGCCAACCATAAATTATCCCCGCGTCTTTGCACAAAACCATCCACAATAGAAACTAATCCATAACGAATAGATTTTATTTCCGCCCCAGACAAAGAAAGACCAGCCTCTATCGTATCTTCAATAGTATAATTAAATCGCGCTTTGCGATTTTCTGATACTTGTCCAAATTTTATGATAGATCTTGCCATATTTTATATTTTTATCTTTGGGTATAATTTTTTTACGTTCTTTGTCAGTATAAATTCTAAATCCTGGATTTGCAAATTTTTTATTTGTGCCAATACTTTTGCGGTTTCGATTACCATACTTGGTTCACATTGTTTCCCACGATATGGCACTGGGGCGCAATATGGTGAATCTGTTTCTATTACAATTCTATCCAATGGAATTTTTGAAAAAGTGTCCCGTACTTCATCGGCATTTTTAAATGTTAAAATTCCACTTGCCGAAAAGAAGAAACCCCTGTCCAGCATAGTTTTTGCCAAATCCCATCCCGAAGTAAAACAATGCATAACGCCGGTATATTTATTGGTCAATATATTCGCTGTATCTGATTCCGCATCACGTGTATGTATTGCAACAGGCAAATTATTTTGGTATGCAATATTCAATTGTGATTCAAATAATTCAATTTGTTCTTTTTTATTATCACTTCTTTCGTGATAATCCAAACCAATTTCACCAACACCAATAACCTTGGGGTTTGATAATACGTTTGATGTTATATATTGTTCTGGATTTATTCCGGCATATTCGGGGTGTATTCCAATGGTACAAAATACATTATCAAAACTTTCTGTAATTTTAATAGTACTATCGATATCTTTTGGGTCGGCGGTTGCACATATCAAATTTTTTACATTATTTTGTGCTGCACGTTCTATAACATCTGTTATATTATCACAATAATCATCTGTTAAATGACAGTGGGTATCTATAAACATTTTTTTATCTCTGTAATTATTTTAAATATAGCAGTTTCTTCTTCTAAATTTAATCTATTCATATTGGCGATTGATTTTGTAACATCTTGATAAATATCAGCCAATCCAAATGTGGCAACTGCATCTAAAATTAAAGTGTACAATTCAGGAGCACCGGCAATTTTTTTTGCAATCATCATAATATCAGTAGAATTTGCAGAATCGTTTCGTAATAAATCTATTAAATCAGAATATATGGCATCCCCACCAGATTTTTTCATATCTGCAATTTTTCCAAAACTGCCATTTACTAATTTTAATGTTTCAGAACTAACTTCTTCATCAGGCATAAATTTTATGCACAAATCACGTAATTCAGAAATTGTCAACGGACGCATTTTTTCAACACGTGCCCTGGAACGAATAGTCGGCAAAACATTTGCCAGTTGATGTGCAACCAATAAAAATAAAGTTTTTTCAGGTGGTTCTTCCAATAATTTAAGAATAGCATTTGATGCCGATGTATGTAATTCATCCAATGAATCAATTATCACAACACGCCACTGTCCAGACATAGAAGACATTTGCATTTTTTCAATCATTGCACGAACTGTGTGAACAGAAATAGTTTTTACATCTGGTTTGCTTTTTCCATCTTTATCTATATTTCTATCTTTATCAACAATAAAGAAATCTCCAACATTACCATATACGTTTTTTGCAATTTTATATGCCAATGTTGCCTTGCCGA
Source organism: uncultured Alphaproteobacteria bacterium (assembly GCA_937901165.1). Lineage (GTDB taxonomy): Bacteria > Pseudomonadota > Alphaproteobacteria > Rs-D84 > Rs-D84 > Enterousia. The sequence goes on along the minus strand of CALCGS010000097.1, from coordinate 1,747 downwards.
TGCCACGTGGTCCTGTAAAAATCCACACAGGATGAATAGGGTGGGTGTCGCGTGCGCGCCAAGCATCCATAAAATTTTTTATTGTTGCCATATGTCCAACCAACGTGTCGTTGTCCATAGGATGTGGAAAATTATATGTCTTAGTACCAGAACTTTTTTTACTTACCATTTATAATCACCGAAATATTTTTAATCAATCGTTTAAAAAATCGAATTCTTTTTACATCTTCACCTGCAATTAAATTTACGTGCAAGATTTGTTTTCCATTTCTTTGTGCAATCAATTCACCAATTACTTGACCCTTGTGTATTGGTGCGGGCATAGGACTATTATATTGTGCAACAATTCTTAAATTTTCATTTGTTTCTTTTTTATCCGAAGTGATAACAAAAGGTTTTTCAACTGTTGCGATAACATTGTCTTTTTTACCATACCAGGTTGGTATTTTTATAACTTCATCATCTGGTTTATAAAACACTTTATTGCTTGTATTTGTGTATCCAAAGTTCAACAATTTTTTCATTTCTGATGCCAATGCATCGTGTCCTTTACCGTTAAAACCATTTATAATACCGATTAAACGTCTGCCACTAACATTTGCACTGGCCACCATACCATATCCACCTTTATCAGTATGTCCTGTTTTTAATCCATCGGCCCCAGGCATAATAAATAGCAATTTATTATAATTTAGTGTATGCGTTTTTCCCCATTCGCGACACCAATCAGATTGATAATTATTAAATTCGAATTTTTTTTCTTTGAACATAGGGTAAATGTCAGGATAATCGCTAATAATATGTGTTGCTAAAATTGCCAATTCGCGACTGGTCATCAAGTTATTTGGGTCGGGTAATCCGCTGGCATTACCAAAAGTGGATTTTTCCATACCGATTTCGCGTGCTTTTTTTTCCATAAGATTTGTAAAATTGTTTTCGCTTCCAGCCAATTTTTCAGCGACCACAACGGCGGCATCTCCCCCAGATAAAACAATCAATCCAGAAATTAAATCACGCACAGCGACTTCTTGTCCGGCACTTAAACATATTTTACTTGCGGGATACCACAATGGGTTTTTATAATCGGCATTTTCAGAAACGATAAACTTGTCATCCATAGAAATATTGCCGGCCTTTATTTCATCAAACAACACAATCAATGTCATCAACTTAATCATAGACGAAGGTGGCATTAAAACATCGGCATTTTTGGAAAAAATTTCCGCCCCAGAATCATAATCAATTAAAAATGCAGATTTTGCATTTGTTGTAAATTCGGCATTTGCAGTCCCAACCACAAAAACCATAAAGAGTAAAGGTAATATTTTTTTCATAGCATAAAAAACATAGCAAAAACTATAAAATATTTCCACAGTTTTTTTATACTAAATTGCCAATAAATTTAGAATCTTTAATTTCGGTTATTTTAACATCGCATATTGTTTTTGCGGGTATAGAATCACCAACTATAATCACATCAATATCATCAGGTGTTCTTGCGATATTATTGTTTTCAACCAATACGCTTGTTGTTTTACCGGTTTGTGTTGCCATAAAATCAGCCATATTTTTATTTGCTAACTCAGATATAACCTTTACCCGTTTCTTTGAAATATAGTGTGGGACTTGGTTTGGCATTATTGCACCAACGGTATCCGGTCTTGGTGAAAAAGGAAAAGCATGTATTTTAATTGGTTTCGTTTTGCGAACTAAATCCAGTGTTTCGTTAAATAATTCGTCTGTTTCG
>CALCGS010000096.1 GCA_937901165.1 uncultured Alphaproteobacteria bacterium | reverse complement strand
ACTTTTCTTTTTGGATAGTCAGCAATTTCTGAATAAACATTTTTAATGCCTCCGTGTGAACAACTATTAAATACAATAATCCCATCATTTAATTCCAATAAGCATTTTCGTTTATCCAACTCCATTTTGTTAATTTCTTCTTCACTGTCTGATAAATAAATTGCATTTCCTAATGACTTGCTCATCTTAGCCTTGCCGTCTGTTCCGGGAAGTCTTAAGCATGCGTTGTTGCTTGGAAGTAATATATGTGGTGTAACAAGAGTTTCACCATATATAAAATTAAATCTCTGAACTATTTCCTGTGTCTGTTCAACCATAGGCATCTGATCTTCACCTGCCGGAACAGTTGTTGCCTTAAATGCTGTAATATCTGAAGCCTGACTAATAGGATAAGTATAAAAACCAACTGGAATACTACTGCCAAACTCTCTCATCTGAAGTTCTGCCTTAATAGTAGGATTTCTCTCAAGTCTTGCAGTTGTAACAAGATTAGCATAGTAAAATGTAAGCTCTGTAAGTTCAGGAATCATACTCTGAATAAACAAAGTAGACTTAGCTGGATCTAATCCTGCAGACATATAATCAAGTGCCACCTCAATAATATTATCTCTGATTTTATCAGGATTATCAGTTGTTTTACGACAATATACCGCAGCCAAATCGGTAGAATCATAAGTATCTGCCCCACGTGAATCTGTCCACATATATGGTGGCATTGGTGCAGTATCAGTGTCGCGTTTTACAATAATAACCTGAGCACCATCACTTTCTTGAATTAAATTTTTAGAACGTAATATTTTTTCAACAGCCGGTAAATATTTTGCAGCATTCCGTTCACCCAAATCATAATCAAACGGCATAATATTTAAACGTTTAACCGTTTTATTCATTGTTTCCAAAGAAATCTTTAAGAATTTTTCGTATAATGCAAAATAACCCGGATGTCCATCTTGGAATTTTGCCTTGATTTGCTGTGCGTGCGCTTGGAATTCTGGGTTTTCTTTTGCAAATTTACTTGCACTTGGATAATAAGAATTTAATTCTGTTGCATCTATATCAAAATCAACGTTTGTTCCTGCGACAAAATTATCACTAAAATATGGTAATTCTGGATGTAAACGTTCAATCCACGCAATAACCAATGCCATCGGTTTACCCCAATCACCAATATGATTCCATGAAAAAGTTTTATGTCCTAAAAATTTTGATATACGATTAAATGTATCACCGACAATTGATGTACGCAAATGTCCAATATGTAAAGATTTTGCAACATTATACGCACCATAGTCCATATCGATGGTTAAAGGCGTTGCGGTCGTCAATGGTTTTGGTGAATTTACATTTTGTAATATAAATTCATCCTTGATTTTTATATTGATAAAACCAGGCCCTGCGATATTTACAGATTCAACAAAATCTAATTCTTGTAATTTGGGTAATATTTCGTTTGCAAGTTCACGCGGATTTTTATGTGCAGTTTTTGCACCAACCATGGCAGCATTTGTTGAAAAATCACCAAAATCACGATTTCTTGGAATTTCTAAACTTGCAGAAAAACCCAATGTTTTATTGATAGATTCAGAAACGTATTTGTATAAATTCATTTTATATAACCCCTGTGTTTTTATAGTGGCAAGATAATATGTACAGCCAAACCACCCAAATCACTGTTTTTTAATATAATTTGTCCCCCATGATTTTCAATTGCTGTTTTTGCGATTGATAATCCCAAACCTGTGCCACCTGTTTTTTCACTGCGTGCTTCGTCCAGGCGAACAAATGGACGCAAAGCATCTTCTTTTTTATCGTCAGGAATGCCGGGGCCATCATCTTCTATTATAACTTCTATGTTGTCATTTTTGTCCAATTCTGTTATTTTTATTTTTGTGTTGGCGTATCTGGCCGCGTTTTCAATAATATTACCAAATGCACGACTTAAAGCATTTGGACGTGCGTAAAATTGTTTTGGAACAGTAGGAAAATGCAATTCTATTGTTTTTGTAGGTGCAGCATCACGTGCAATACGGGTTAACATTGCCGGCAGTTCCGTTGTTTGTTCTATTTCTGGAATTTCACCACGAGCAAATGACAAATAACCATTTATCATTTCTGTCATACGGTCAATATCTTTTAATAATTTATCTTGATTTATGGCACCTGTTTCTATTGCCAATCGCATACGAGTTAAAGGTGTTTTTAAATCGTGGCTTACCGCATTTAACATATCCGAACGAGTTTTGTTATATCTGTCTAATCTTTCCTTCATATTTATCATAGATGTTGCAGCATCACGGATTTCACGCGACCCAGACGGTTTGAATTCAGGCATATCTAATCCTTTACCAAAACGATTTGCCGCCTTGGCTATATTTCTTATGCTGCGATTATGTATTATTATAAATGGAGAAATCAATATAGACACAATTAATATCGACCCAATCAACCAGATTATAAAAACTTCGGTCGATGTGGAATAAATACGATATAAAGACGTTCCAAATGTTACAATATTTCCATTTTTCATTGGGATATCTACAAAAACCAAACGTGAAGATTTGTCAATGTAAATATCAGCATGTCGATTTAATCGATTAGATAATTGATGTGCCAGTTTGCCGGCCTCGCGAGAGTGATTGTCATTTTTTGTTGGACGATTTAATTTTGGATTTATTGATATGTTTATTCCTATGTTTTTTGCCATATTTATTGCGGTCGTTTGATTATTATTATCAATAAAATTCATGACCGTACTTATTTCGCCAGCAAGTGTTTTTGCCAGGGTGTCGTGTACACGTGACCAATGGTTGCCAAAAAACACATTTGCAATAATTACCTGTGCAACAATCAATGGCACAAGTATCATTAAAATCGTTCTAAATAAAAAACTACGTGGCATTATTTTCATATTTACACCTATTATAAATTAATTATTTTATAACCAAGCCCCCGGATAGTTAGTATATCTATATTAGATAATACATTATTTAATTTTATTCGCAAGCGTTTTGCAACCATTGGTGACGCGGGCACAATATTGCCAACTGGGGTTACCAAGTTTTGTAATAACTTTTTTTCTTCGCCAGATAAATTCAACAAACGTTTTTGTTGGTTGTCATCTGGCGTGGCCACAAAAAATTCACCATTTGAAAACACCAAACCCTTAGGAAGTAATTGTTGCTCGTTTTTATTATAATTATAACGTTCAATTATATTATTTAGCCTTAATAATAATTCCTGAAACTTAAACGGTTTGCCTAAATAATCATCCGCCCCACCCGACAATCCATCTATTGTGTTATCACTGCCAGTCATTGCGGTAAGCATTATTACAGGTGTTTTGTTTCCTGATGACCGTAATTCTTGTAAAAATGTTAAACCATCAATTTCTGGCATCATTCTATCCAAAATTATGGCATTTACAGTTATTTTTTTTAGTATATTTTTCCCTTCTTTGGCGGATTCTGCGGTAATCGCATAAAAATTATTGTTCCGTAGTCCCTGTGCCAAAGTCAGTCTTAAATCATCGTCATCATCTATTACTAGTACTGTCTTATTCATTATTTATTCCGTAAAGGTAAAACTTTATATTCCCCTGGACGAATCCCCATATCTTGTTCAGCCGAATAAACACCATTTGTCGTTTGTTGTTCTGTATTTGGCATAAACTTCATCCCGCGATTAGAATATTCTGTTTTAAACAACGCATATCCTGTGCCACCACCAGATGTTGGCCCCTGCATCCCAATAGAATAATATCCACCCAAAATACCGTAATCCAAATCAATATAATCCAAATTAATGATTAAAGAAACACTGCTTATTCCATCAGATGTTAAATTACATGAAAATTCACGCGTTGTTAAAGTAGCCTGTGAATTTACAGGAATAACAACATCCATAACAGTTTGTTCGCATTGACGTTGAATTCCGTTAACTAAAAATTCAGGTGTCATACCAATCGTAGCCTGGGACATTCCGGGACTTAAAAGTGTTTGCGATATTGTCGCACTAGGGATTTTAACCAAAGCATTTGCAATTCCACTGCGTACTGGGAAAGTAATTCCAGATTTTAAACAATCACGAGAAAATGGGTCTGCTTCACAAATATATAGTCGAGAGTACCCGTTCATCAAAAACATATTTGTTATATTGTTAAACAAAAAAGTTCTTGTTATACGGTCGTTTAACCGTGTGCAGGAAAAATTACGACATATTACCATTGGACGTCCAGCAAACATAACCCCAGAATTAAACTGTAATTCCGAATTACGCGCACAATCAATATTTCTGTCGTAATCAATATAAGTGTCCCGGTTCATGAATTCTGTTTCTGGAATAAAATTCACGTCATCTGGGTATGCATAGTATGATTGAACAGGTGTTTCCGTTTGTATTTGGTATGTTGTTGGTACAACGTAATTATAAGAATTGTTCAAACCATTATACTGTGGATAACCATTTTGATTATAATTATTATATTCATAATTAAATGTTTCTGATGGCATAACCCGACCAAAAGAATCATTAGTAAAACAAATCCCCATTGATGCAACGCACACCATAAAAACAAACGTTTTATTAAACATATAAAATTCCTTTGCTTGTGTATATTTAGTTTTATTATACCAATATGATAATTTTTGTGCAAGACATAAATGTATTTATAAAAGTAATTCGATAAATATTTTTATTGAATTTTATATCTGGTTTGTTCTATAAATATGGAAACATGTTATAAAAAGGAAAAAGGTATAGTTATGGTTGATATTATTATTTCTGGCGAATGTGGTAAATTGCATGCTGTGTACCATAAATCAGAACTGCAAGGTGGACCTTTGGCGGTTGTGTTATCTGGAAACCCACGACAAAAATGTCATATGAATGACAGAATCTCGTACGCAATGTTTAAAGCGTTTATGGACGCTGGTTTTTCTGTTGTTCGTTTTAATTATCGTGGTGTAAATGATTCTGATGGTGCAATCGGTACAACATCTGAAAACATGTTGGATATCGCAACCGTTATTGATTGGATTCAAAACAAAAATGAAGATAGCAGTTGTATTTGGTTGGCTGGGAATCAATTGGGTGCATGGTATGTTTTACAGGCGATGATGCGTCGACCTGAAATATCTGGATTTGCGTTAGTGTCCCCTGACCCAAGCGTTAATGATTTTACTTTCTTGTCCCCACGACCCAACAATGGTTTGTTGCTACAAGGTGCCGAAGAATCCGAAGATGCACGCAATTTTAGTGTACATTTAACACAAATACTAAAAAAACAGGCACAAATAAGTTTGGAAACTATCCGTATAAAAAATTCGGATTCAACATATTCTAACCCTGGCGATTTAAGGCGTATGTACAACGAATTAAAGGCATATATTGGGCGTGAAAACCTGGATGTCAGACAGAAAAATTTAGATATAAAGTAAATATGGATTTTTTATGGATAGTCAAAATAGATTTTTAGACGCAACAATACCAGATGAAATTGGTTCTTCGATTCGTCCAAAATCGTTATCTGATTTTATTGGACACGATTCGTTGAAACAAAATTTATCTGTTTTTATAAACGGGGCGCGTTCCCGCGGTGAATCAATGGACCATGTGTTATTATACGGGCCTCCTGGATTGGGAAAAACCACTTTGGCACATATTGTTGCAAATGAATTGGGTACAAATTTCAGGGCAACATCCGCCCCAATGCTTACCAAGCAAGGTGATTTGGCGGCCATTTTAACGGCACTTGAACCAATGGATGTGTTATTTATCGATGAAATACATAGATTACCAACCGCAATCGAAGAAGTTTTATATTCTGCGATGGAAGATTTTAAGTTGGATATTATGATTGGCGAGGGTCCATCTGCAAAAAGTGTTCGTATTGATTTACCACCATTTACGCTTGTTGGTGCGACAACTCGTACCGGGTTATTGTCAAACCCATTGCGTGATAGATTTGGAATCGATTTACGATTGTCTTTTTATTCGCCTGATGATTTGGCACGAATAATTATGCGTAGTGCAAATATTTTAGGAACGTCTATTGATTTTGATAGTGCAAAGATTTTGGCACAAAGTGCACGTGGAACACCACGTATTGCAAATAGACTTTTGAAACGTGCAAGGGATTTTTGTACGGCAAATTGTTCAAGTAGTATAAATAAAAACGTTATAGAAACAACGTTATCTCAACTGCATATCGATATGGTGGGATTGGATGAAATAGACAGACAGTATATGACAACAATTATCAACCATTATGCGGGGGGACCTGTTGGAATTGATAATTTGGCGGCAGCGTTGTCCGAACCTGCGGACACAATAGAAGATGTAATAGAACCATATTTAATGCAACTGGGGTTTATACAACGCACCCCACGTGGCAGAATTGTTACAGCGTCAGGATATAAACATTTAGGTTTAGAAAAATAAAAAAACAATAAAAAAGAAATTTAATTTATGTTATAATATAAAAAAACAAAAGGATAAAAAATGACATCTAATTTTTCGTTATTACATTTGTTTACTGGTGATTTAATGACATTGTTCGTATCGATTATTTTGGTCGTGGCCAGTATTATTTCTTGGGCGGTTATAATTGAAAAGTTTCGTCTGTGGGGTGCGGTAAAATACATTCCTGTTAAAATCAAGCCTGGGGATAATTTAGATTTGGCTGTGGATAGATTGATAAAACCTTTTGATAAGAATTTATGGTTTTTGTCTATGGTTTCTTATGTTGCACCATTTATAGGGTTGTTTGGAACGGTATGGGGTGTTATGGATTCTTTTGCATCTATTGGTGTAAACCAATCGGTCAGTATTGGTGTTATTGCACCTGGACTTGCAACAGCATTGGGTACAACGGCATTGGGGCTTATTGCGGCGGTGCCTGCGGCAATTGCGTATCAATATTTCGCCAAACGTGCCGATGATTTGTATAACGATTTGGACGATCAAAGAGCAGAATTAAAAAGTCGTAAATAAGGTGATAAAATGAGTCGCAGAAGATTTGGGCGTTCAGAAGGTGTTATGTCTTTGACACCAATGATTGATATTATGACAACTTTGTTGGCGGTTTTTATGGTGACAACGCCAATGATGACAACTGGGATTGATTTGGATTTGCCCAAGGCAGGACATTCAACAATGTCTGGAAATGACCACGCAATTCAAATCAGTGTTGATTCCCAGGGAAATTATTTTATAGCCCAAGAAAATTTAGATATAAATCAAATTGTTGCACGTGCGGTTGCGATGCGTGGCGAAAATCCTGATTTAACAATTACAATCAGCGGTGATAAAAAGGCTGATTATGGTGCCGTTATGTCTGTAATGGGACGATTAAAAGATGCTGGTTTTCAAAAGGTTGGTTTGCGTACAAAAATGGATAATTAAAAGTGGCAAAAAACAATTTTAATTCTTGTGAAAATATATTGATATCTGTGGCGGGACATTTATTGGTTGTCGCGATTATGATAACATCTGTGGCGGTTGTTATTGAACGTGCCGAAAAAGTAACCCCAGACAGAATAGAAATTGTGGAAATTGATTTGAAAAATGTTCGCATTGGTGGTAATGAAACAAAATTGTACAATGTTGAAAGTCCGCAAAAAACAGAGCAACAACAACCAGAAAAAACAACCGAACCCACCACAAAACCTGAAATTGTGCCGGATAAAAAACCGATTGATAGCACAGAATTGGTTGATGAACAACAGCCCAAGGAAAACAAACAAGATAATAATTCGGGCGATAATACAAAAAAATCCCCCACCCCAAAGAAAAAAACAGTTGTTCGTGTAAATCGTGAAACAATGTCTTTGGACAGGACATTAACAATATCGGTGGTTGATGCGTTGCGTGTTGCGATGACGCGTTGCTGGGTAATTGATACAAATAGACCAGACATTGCCGACATTCGTGCGGTGGCACATTTGAAAATGAATAAAAATGGTACTGTCGCAGATGTATGGTTTGAATCTGAAAGTCGTGCGGAACAAGACGCCGCATTTGCATACGTGTTGGACACAATTCGTTCGGCAATACATAATTGTGAACCATTTTCTATGTTGCCGGAAAACGAATATTCCAAATGGCAAAATATTCAACTGACATTTTACCCAACCCAGGGTAAGGTAATGTAAAACATCACATAATAAAAAAAGAATAAAAAAAATTGGTGTTTTGAAAAGGGAGAAAACACCAATTTTTTGTTTGTGGGCTTTTTTAGTTGGATGAACCC
>CALCGS010000095.1 GCA_937901165.1 uncultured Alphaproteobacteria bacterium | reverse complement strand
ATATTGACAAGTGCTAATTTGGTGTTATAATTAATAGTACATAAGGAGGAAGAATTATGTATAATAAAAACTTAATTCTAGATAAAAAAATATTGACTCCAGATCCAACAAAACCTGAATTAAATATATATATTGCTAATGATTATGGTTTTTGTGGTAATTTTAATTCCTCTGTTAGTAATCAAATTAGAAAAGAATACGTTTATGGTGATCGTCAATTTGGAACGGTGGGTTTAGCGAAAAAATACGGTGTATATCAAGGAACAATATGGTTTATAGTAAATAATGTTCATTGGAAGAAGGTGATCAAATGTCCAGAATCCAATTGATGCCGCATCAACAATCTGTTATTTCAGAAACAGTTGATAAAAATCACGTTGCGTATTATCTGGATATGTAAACGGGTTTGGGTAAAACCTTTGTTGGTTCAGAAAAATTGCGGATCATGGGTGAACGGGTAAATCTGGTTATATGCCAGAAATCAAAGATCACCGATTGGATCGAACATTTCAAAGAATATTATACCGATTCATTTGATATATACGATCTGACTATAACAAAGCAATTCAAAGCATTTATGGATGCGGCAAAACACGATGAAACGCGTTGTACGCGATCAAAACCATCTGTTGGTATAATCAATTATGATTTGATTTTTCGCCGTCCAGAACTCAAATGGTGCGATTTGGGAACCATGATGTTGGATGAATCATCCTGCATCCAGAACGAATCAGCAAAAAGATCAAAATTTATCTTGCGTTTGCAACCGATCAATGTTATATTGTTAAGCGGAACGCCAACATCTGGCAAGTACGAAAGATTATATTCACAGTTGCATTTGTTGGGATGGAAGATTTCAAAGAAACTTTATTGGAACCAATACATAGAAACAGAATGGCGCGATAATTTGCCGATTCCGATTGTTACGGGATATAAAAACGTAGAACGTTTAAAGCAGAAATTGCGCGATCACGGTGCGGTGTTCATGAAAGCAGATGAAGTTCTGGATTTACCAAAACAGAAGTCATCATTGCCAATGAACCACAAGCTGATGCAATCATATCTGACATTACATCGCCATCGTAGTTCTTTGTTGCCCACATGAATCCACCTTCTGAACGCATTACACGAGCAACTGCATCGTCGATTAATGTGTAGAAGTATTCAATTCCTGCTGCATCAAATTTTGCTTTGTATTCTTCTTCGAAAACACGGGCAAAAATTGCCTTAAAGTTTCCATCG
>CALCGS010000094.1 GCA_937901165.1 uncultured Alphaproteobacteria bacterium | reverse complement strand
TATACATTATTCATTACTAATAATGCACAACATATTGCACAATATTTTAATATGTTTTTCATTTTTTCTCCTTTCAAAACAAATAAAAAAACCGCCAATGAAAATGGGCGGTCGGGGGTTAGAACAGCATATCTACGAATGCCCCACTAAAAAAGTGGCACCCCGACCATTCTAAGTCAGGGGGTTTGGCACACTATACGTGCCAAAGACGGATTACGACACTTTCTGTGCCACGCAGATAAGGGATGTTCTAAGTCCCGAGTCCAATTCCCATTGGATTCAACAAATATTATATCAAATTAACAGATTTAATAAAAGATTAAATTTTTATATATCCTTAACATAATAAAAACACCGGCAAATGCCGGTGTTTTTTTTACAAATAAATAATTTATGGTTCTGAACAAACACCTGTATCCGAATTATATGCCCCGTAATAGCAAACATCTTTTTCGTTTTCATCAACATGACAAATCACACAAGGATTTGGAATACAAGTACTGTTCTTCCAAACACAATTTTCATGACTTGTACAAGTTACTATATCAACCGAAAAATCTGCACAAGTTTTTACCCCGGAAATCTTCCACCCGCCAAATCTGTATCCCGGTCTTGAAGGTGCAACCTCTGGTTTTACAATTTTATCATCATATTGATTTATTGTTGTTTCGCGATCTATTTTATCAGGAGTTCCCCACGCAATAGCCATCAAATTTGGACGATATGAAGATTCCATATCTGTAACAGAATTATTATCTGAAACCCCTAAAACCCCCATATTACACGTTTCTGGTCTTTCTTCGCCTGCATTAAAAAAACCTGGCGAATCATGATGAACCACCATACCAAAAGAAGAAACAGACATTATCATCATCGGTATTATCATCAATATATATTTTTTCATCATTTATACCTTTGTTATCTGTTGTTTTCTTTAATTTTCTGAACTTTTATCTACCACTTTCCAACCAGTAAATGTATAACCAACCCTTGTTGGTTGTGTAGTTGGAACAACAATAGAGCCACCATATTCGCAAGTTGTACTTTCAAGAACTGTTCCGTCCGAATCTTTCCATTGAATATTTATTACATTTGGTTCCCATATTTCAACAGTTTGAATTTCCACAGCATCTTCTGCTGTTTTCAAAATTTCTTCACTTACCGT
>CALCGS010000093.1 GCA_937901165.1 uncultured Alphaproteobacteria bacterium | reverse complement strand
TGAACGCAACGTGGCAAAATCAACCAAACGTTGTCATTCGTATTGCACAAATTGAATCCCATGTTTTGAATCTTGATAGTGTAATCGATGTTGCGAACACAACCATCAATGGATCCGATCACAATGTTATTTTGGACAAAGATTCAATTGTTTTATTGGGTGAAGTTGGTGAACCATAATGGCAAGAATTGTTAATGTAAATAATTATTTACCGCCCGTTGTAAAGGATGCACGTGAATTCAAACGAATTGCGGATGCAGAAAATCCAGAATTCAACATTCAATGGGAAAACATCGATGTGTTATGGGCAAACCAATATGTTATGGAAAGCACGATTGAAGGTGTTGAACGTTGGGAAAAAATTATTAATATCATTCCCCGTGCGAATGACACATTGCAGGATCGTAAAATTCGCATTCTATCATATATTAATAGAACATTGCCGTTCACCATGAAAGTTTTATTGAATTATTTGGAATCCGCATGTGGTTCTGGGAATTATTCTGCGATATTAGATCCCATTGCATATACTTTAAAAATTCACACCGTTGGTTTATCTGCATATGCAATGGAAGATGTTATGGAAACATTTGATATTATGATTCCTGCCAACATCATTTATACATATACTAATTTAGAGGGGTAAACATGGATAATTTATACATAGCGATTTCAATTTTGAGTGTCTTTTGTGGCGCAATGTTCTTTTTAACAACCGTTTTATACATGCGCCCAATTGAAGCAAAATTGGAACACATTCAAACATCAATCGAAAAAATCAACATCACATTGGAAAACATGAGAAGTGATGAAAGTGTTATGCATACGGATATTAGTGTAATTCAACGTGATCTGAAAACCGCTTTTAAATACATCGATGAACTGAAAATTAAATTCAGCGAATTGGAAGAAAAATTCAATAGTTTAAAATGAAGGTGATTTGATTGTTTGATAAATTCAAAGATATTTTTTCAAAAGCAACCAAAAGCATCAAGAAAAAATTGAACGGTATATCACAACCAATAAAATTCGTTATCATCGGATATTTTTTGATTGTTGTTGCGTTAATTCTTTCATATTATGCTGCATGGGTGTTTTTGTTCACAAATAACAAAGCATCTTTGAATGATTTATTAGTATTAATAAACGCGATGATTGGAACATCAATGATCGCGTTTATCACTTTTATCGCAGGATGTTTTGTTGATCTTGATGGAAACGGAATACCAGATCAATTTGAAAAAGAGGGGATCCAAAAATGAAATATTTTTCAATGAATGAATTCACATGCAATTGTTGTGATGAATTGCCCGAATCGGGAATGAACCCCGTTTTGCTTGAAAAGTTAGATCGATTACGTGAATTGTGCGGATTTCCGATTTTGGTATCATCTGGGTATAGATGCCCGATCCATAATCAAGAAGTTGGCGGCGTTAAAAATTCCCAACACGTTCAAGGTTGTGCCGCGGATATCTACTGTTATTATTTATCGGTTGATGATTTGGCAGATCTAGCGGCGGAAGTTGGTTTTGACGGCATCGGAAGATATTATGATCGTGAATTTGTCCATGTAGATTGCAGATCAAACGGTTTAGAACCGAATTGTTATCAATGGACAGAATAAACTGTTAAAAATTTTAAACAAACCCCGTCAAACCTTCATATTTAGGTTTTACGGGGTTTTATTTAGTTTTAGGATAAATCTATAAGGGTATCAAAATAAAATCGCTTAAAAACGATTTTAGAAGGGGTAAAAAATGAATGAAAACAAGAAAATATTAATATTTGTTCTAGTTTCGTTTTGTTTAGGATTTTTAATGGGTATTACCAATAATTCACATCAAATTGAAGATAAAAACAATCAAAACCAATTAGCAAACCAAAAAATAGAAACTAAAACAGAAACAAAAATTGTCTATGTTCCGAAAGAAACAATCAAATATATTGATCAAGCAACGGGAAATGAAATCGTTCTACAAGAAAAAACAGATGTTGAAGCAAATATCGGCAAACAAACAATTAATGTGAAAATCAACGGGAAAGAAACCGAATTTGAAAAATCAGATGATGAAAGATTTGTTTTTGATAAAAACAAAATTGTTCTTGATCAAGTTTCCAAAATGGCAATTGATATAAATGTTCAACCCGTAAAGATAGATAAAACAAAGCATTGGGGAATCGGTGCAGGATATGGATCCAAAAAAATTGGCGGGATCCTAACATTCCCAATTGATAAAAAAATCAATCTTGATGGTTGGGTTTATTATAACAAGGAAGAAAAGAAAGGCGGAATTATAATCCGTTTTTGATGGGGTGTTCAAATGTATTTAAAAACTGATATTATTGCAAAAATTAATGGTTTACAAGAATATTGCAACCAGAACAAAGATCCAAATGTTAGTGGTAATTTTGAAAATTTTATGCTGCCATTAGAAACAACCGTGAATACATATTTTGCAAGTGTTCCGTTTGATTTAATATTCACACTATCGTCAAAAATATAGTTTTTGCCGACAGTCAGACTGCTGAACAGCTTGCCGTCCGTGCAGCTTTTGACACTGAGAGCGGTTTTGTCGTAATCAAGCGACAGCGCCAATCCCGCAATGCCCGTATTATTGCTTATC
>CALCGS010000092.1 GCA_937901165.1 uncultured Alphaproteobacteria bacterium | reverse complement strand
TTTTTAGATGCTGGGTTTGATGCTGTGCGTGATGTTATTGTTTCTGTGTGGCGTGAATTGGCGGCGGCTGAAATTGTTGCACCAAAGGATTCGAAAACGCTTTTGCAGGAATTAGTACAGAAACAAAATCCTGGAACGCTTCCTGTGTATGAATTTTTGCCACAAACTGGGCCGGCACATAGTCCGGTGTTTAATGTTTCTGTGTCTGCATTGGGTAAAAATGCGTTAGGACAGGGCGGTTCTAAAAAGACTGCGAGTATTGCTGCTGCGGCAGAATTGTTAAAAATTCTTGCAATTTAGGTTTTTGAAATATAAAATCAAGAAAAATAAAGGAATAAAAATGTTTTCAATATTACTTGTTTTGTTAATAATCGTTGCTGTTTTTATGATTGGTTTGATTTTGTTACAGAAATCTGAGGGTAGTGGTATGTCTGGTTCTGCGGCGGCATCTATGTTTGGTGGGGCGTTGACTGGTGCAGCGGCTGGAAATTTTTTAACCAAGGCGACCGCTATATTGGCAACTTTGTTTTTTGTGTTGTGTGCTTTGTTGGCATTGGTTTCTGCAAAATCTGATGTTGCCAGTACACAAAGTGATTTGCGTCAAGAAATTATAAATCAGGATGTTCAATCTGATACAACTGATACGGATGCTGTTTCTGCAGAAGATGCAAAATTGGTTGAAGAAACAGAACCTGTTAATGTGTCTGATGAAAAATAGTTCTAGATAGTTTGCTTTTTGTGTGCTATAATATAGAAATATATGGGAGGAAAAAATGAACTTTATTCAAAAATTGTTGTCTGTTTTAACAAAAAATATAGCAGTTACTATTATTTTGGTTGTTGCTATTGTTTTGTTTGTGTATTTTGCGGCTGATTTGTTGCCTGGTTTGATTGCAGCTTTTGCTGCATTGTTGGTTTATACATGCTGTGGTGTGTTGTATAAAGAATACCAGAAAATGTCGTCGCCAACTAAAAAAACAGTAAAGAAAAAATAATAAAAATCCCCAAATCGGGGATTTTTATTTGCGCATGAAATTTTTATAATATGATTTGTCCGCCGATATTTGCGTTATTTGGAATTGGACCAAATGATGAACGTGGGCTGACGTAAATATTGCCTTTGACGGTGAAAGAACCGCAAAAGTTTAACATATTTAAGTCGCGAACAAATAAATTGCCGTCAATATGTAAATTGCATGGTAATGTGTATTTGCGCATATTTTGTAAATATAAATTACCTTTGACGTGTGTGTTTGTTTTTAAAAGTATGGTTGCATCGTGATTGTCGATTACAACATCGCCCATTAAATCAACGGTTTTGCTTTCTTGGTTTTCAACAAATGCAATTTGTTTGATTGCTGTTCTGTTTGGTTTGCGTTTTGCAACGGTGATAACAGAACCTGTGCCGTTATTTTGGTCTGCTTTTGCAGGTAATAAATGTTTTGGTTTTTCTATTCTTGTTGTTTTTTGTGATATTTCTGGTTCTGCACTTGCGTATTTTGTAAAGTGGATGCTGTTATTTGTAACATCCATAATTAATGCTGTAAATAAAACGATTATACAGGACAATAATGCCAAGTTTAATAAAGCGATAAAGTTTAATCCGGCAATCCAATTCCATATAGGAAGTAATATTTTATTCCAAATCATTCTTATTGGCCAAAAAATAAATTTTATAATACGATAAAACCAATTTTGTTTTTTTGTGTTATTATTTTTTTTGCTCATATTAAAATCCTTTTGTATTTGTCAATATTATAACCCAAAAATATATTTTGTCAAGTGATAATATAAAATTTGTCAAGATTTTGTGGTACAAAATTTTTTTGTAAATATTTTTCTTGCATTTAGAATATTTTATTGTAAAATTGTTTGTATGTTGCGCCCATGGCTCAATTGGATAGAGCATCTGACTACGGATCAGAAGGTTGAGGGTTCGAATCCTTCTGGGCGCGCCAGGATTTAATAAAAAATGCCACCTTGTGTGGCGTTTTTTATTAAATATTGTATTGATGTCGTCCAGAAGGATAGGCCAGAGCGAAGCACATGGTCAATACGAAGATGTGCAATTAGAAAAATCATAAAAACGGAGTTTTTTAATACGAGTTTTTATAGATTTTGATTATTGTGTAGCAAGGGGAATGAATGTAGACACCAGGATTTAATAAAAAATGCCACCTTGTGTGGCGTTTTTACATGGATTCAAGGCGTTTTATTCTTTCCTTGGTTGATGGGTGGGTTGAAAATAAATCGCCCATCAAAGAACGTGATTTTTCAGGGTTTTCTATACATGCGATAGATAATGCCTTGGTGTTGCATAAATTTTTTACGCACGAATTGCCACTGATTTTACGTAATGCGGATGCCAGTGCAGATGGATTACGTGTTATTTGTGCGCCGGTTGCATCGGCGGCAAATTCGCGTTTCCTGGATATAGCAAGTTGTAATAATGGGCTGACTATAAAATTAAATACAGAAAATGCCAACCATACCATAAGTATTATGATTTTTGTGTTATCTTTGCCGTCTTTATCATAATGAGCATTAGAACCATAAATCAAAGAACGCCCCAAGATGTCGGCAATAAAAACAGTGACACCAATGCCGGTAATTAAAAACATATCCAAACGAATGTCGCGATTGCCAATATGTGCCATTTCGTGTGCGATTACACCTTGTAATTCTGTATTGTCCAGTTTTTGTATCAAACCTGTGGTTATTGCAACAGAGGCATCTTTTGGGGTGCGACCGGTGGCAAATGCGTTCAAGGCGTTGTCGTGTATAATGTATATTTTTGGGGTAGGTAGACCCGCCGCCAATGCAACATTTTCAACACTGCGAAAAACGGTTTTGTATTCTGGGTCGGTTTCTTGGATTTGTGTTGCACCAGCCGATGATAGCATCATAGAATCACCAAATGCCCAAGATATTAGCATCCATACCAAACATATTACGATTGTTGGAATTGCAACTTCGACTGTTATTGTTAATGCTTGGTCCACAGGAATTACCATCCAACAAAATAAAAATATAAGCACAATAAAAATACATGGAAATAATGCCACCAAAATAGCGGTTTTTATATTATTTGATTTTATGTGATCGTATGTGGTTTTTACTTTCGACATTTTATATCCTTTGTGATATAATAATAAAAATATGAGAGTTTGTAAAATTATTTTTTTGTGTTTGGTTGGTGTTCCAATAAATTGTTGGGCGGATAGTTTGTTGACCGCAGAAAAATTCCCAAAAACATTTCAAGATGTTGGTTTTGTCGATAGAATGAAATTCTTGGCCGAAGATTATATGTTGTACGAACGACAATATGATAGTGCGGGTAATTGCATTTCTGGATGTCCGTATGCAGGTATAAATATAATTGATGATATGAAAGATGTTGATGATGCAACTGCAAAATTTGCTGACATGGTTGAAAATAATACACCAACAGATGATACAGAGGCACATAATGCAACAACAAAAGATAATACAGAGGCACATAATGCAACAACAAATAATACTGTAACAAGTAATGTTGCATCAAATAATGTAGTTAATGTTGGTGGTTTTACAGCATTGCCTTTACGGTCGCCGATAAAGACAAATAATCTTATTCTTACAAGTGATTTTGGATTTAGAAAAAGTGTTGGCTATAAATTTCATCCGGCTATTGATATTGGGGTTCCTGATGGTACGCCTGTTTATGCAACAGCGGATGGTGTGGTTGATTTTGCAGGATGGGATAGTGCGGGTGGTGGAAATTATGTTAAAATATCACATACAAACGGTGTTTTTACAAGGTATTTACATTTGCAATCTATTATGGTTAAAAAGGGGCAAAAGATTGGTGCAGGACAACAAATTGGTTTAAGTGGTCATTCTGGGGGGGATTATGGACCGCATTTGGATTATAGAATAAGTTTTAATAATTCTTCCAAGGGGGAAATTTATATCGATGTTTTATGTATGATAAAAGCATCAAGTAAAGGACAGGCAGAAAATGCATCCGATCCAATAGGGGAAACACGCGTGTTGGGAAATTACGGGTTAAATAATGGAACACTTGAACATAGTGCTTTGAATCATGAATACAGATTTGATAGTCAAAATAGTAAAAGAATAGATTGGCGTATAAAACATAAACATTGTTTGCCGAATAATATGCCGGGAAAACATAGAAATCAGTTGCCAGATGAAATTATGTAAGTTTTTTGAATTTTACTTCAAAACTGCCGTTATTTAATGCAGTGTATGAAGATATGTATTGTGTTAAAATGCTTTCTTGGGCCCATTGTTGAAATTTGATTTTTAATATGCCACTGGCACCGGTTATTATTGTTGCGGATTTAGAACCAGATTTTGCAACAGACATTATTAAATCCCAAGATTCTTGTTCTGTACGTAAATGTAAATCCAATACTTGGTGGGGTGGAATAATTTTTAGCTTTGGAATACGTGTTGATAATTTTAATTCAGAACGAATCTGTTTTTGCAACTGTGATGAAACAGGGACTGTAAATTCAGCACCGCACATTTGTTCTATATCTGATTCTGATAATTGTTTCATTTCTTTATATGGTTTATAAAAGCCCCGATATGGGGCATTTTGTTTTTAGAATGGAATATCATCGCCAATGTCAGCAACGGAAATTTCTTCGTGTTGTTGCGCTGGGGCGGGGGAATAATCACCAGATGCACCATCAACAGGTTTTGCACCACTTAAAATAACCATTTGACCGGCAAATTGGTTTAATACAACTTCTGTTGTAAATACATCAACACCTTGTTGGTTTTGCCATTTGCGTGTGCGCAAAGAACCCTCTAGATATAATTTTGTTCCTTTTTGCAACATGCGTTCAGCAACATCGATTAAATTAGAGTTAAATATAACAACACGATGCCATTCGGTTTGTTCTTTTTGTTCGCCACTTTGTCTATCGCGCCAACGTTCAGATGTTGCCAAAGAAAAACTTACAACTTTTTGACCGTTTGCCATTGTGCGAACTTGGGGTTCTTGGCCAACATTACCAACCAAGATAACTTTGTTTATACTTCCCGCCATTTTTACTTCCTTTATGTTTTTGTATATTTTCATTGTATGATAAAATCAAACGTTTTTGCAAGTAAAAAGTGTGTTTTGTTATTAGTTGACTTTTTAATAAATTTGTGTTATTATAATACTTATCTTGGTGATAGCATTCTGCTATCTATAAAATCTCACGAAAGGATTATTTATGCATATAAATGAATTAAAGGCAAAATCGCCACAGCAGTTGCTTAAAATGGCGGAAGATATGGGAATTGAAAACCCTTCACAATTAAATGTGCAACAGTTACGATTTGCGGTTATGCGATTGGTTGCTGCGGATAACAAGGTTGTTTTAATTGGTGATGGCGTTTTGGAAAGATTACAGGATGGTTTTGGTTTTTTACGCGCACCTGAAAGTAATTATTTGGCGGGACCTGATGATTTGTATGTGTCGCCTAATTTAATAAAAAAATATGGTTTAAAAACTGGCGATTATGTCGAAGGTCAAATTCAGGCGCCACAAAACGATTCTGAACGTTATTTTGCGTTGGAAACCATTGAACGGGTAAATGGTGATAATCCTGAAAAATTACGTCATCGTGTGTCTTTTGATGATATGACACCACTTTATCCAGATGAAAAATTAAAAATGGAAGTGGAAAATGATACTGATAAAGGACGCAATTTATCTGCACGTGTTATCGATTTGATTGCACCAACGGGCAAGGGACAACGTTCTTTGATTGTTGCACCACCGCGTACTGGAAAAACGGTTATGTTGCAAAATATCGCACATTCCATTGCAACAAATTATCCTGATGTTCATCTTATTGTGTTATTGATAGATGAAAGACCAGAAGAAGTGACCGATATGCAACGCAGTGTTAAAGGTGAAGTTATTTCTTCTACATTTGATGAACCTGCAACACGCCATATTCAGGTTGCTGAAATGGTTATAGAAAAGGCAAAAAGATTAGTAGAAGGTGGCAAAGATGTTGTTATATTGCTTGATTCTATTACCAGATTGGGCCGTGCATATAATACCTGTGTGCCATCCAGTGGTAAAGTTTTGACGGGTGGTGTTGATGCGTATGCTTTGCAAAGACCAAAAAGATTTTTTGGTGCCGCACGTAATATCGAAGGTGGTGGTTCGCTTACTATTATTGCGACTGCACTTATTGAAACCGGGTCAAAAATGGATGAAGTTATTTTTGAAGAATTTAAAGGAACTGGAAATAGTGAAATCATTTTGGATAGAAAATTATCTGATAAAAGGGTTTATCCAGCGATTGATATTACTAAATCTGGAACCAGAAAAGAAGATTTGTTGGTGCCAAAGGACGTTTTGGCAAAAATGTATGTTTTACGCAGGATTATAAATCCGATGGGTGGAACAGAGGCGATGGAATTTGTTTTGGATAAATTACGATTGACCAAAACAAATGATGATTTCTTTAAATCAATGAATCAGTAAAATAAAATGCCCCATTTGGGGCGTTTTTAATATAAGGATAAAAATGAAAATTTTTTATATTGTTGGCTTGATTGTATCTGCATTTGTTTTGATTTATTTGTATGGAATGCAAATTGGACATAAAAAATGCCAAGATAAAATATTGATGCAATCGTTTAATCAAAATTTACAATTTAATAAACATAAAGAAGATATTGATGAAAAAGTTTATACTACTGGGGTTGGTGATATTCGCGACTTCTTGCGGAATAAATACTCCATTGCAGATTGAAAATAAATGTTGCGTTTGTGAACCGATATATGGACATAAACAAGATTGGGATGTTATAACCGATGATTTGGCAAGAAATATTTATAGGCATAATTTAATGTGCGAAAGCGTAAAATAATTATTATTGATTCATTTCTATAAAACTTTCGGCAGCATTTTTGATTTTTATTAAATTTTGTTCGTATGCGGCACAATCTTGTGCAATTTCAGAACGATACGCATCACGCAGATTAGATGATGAATAAAAACATCCAGATAAGTGTTGCGAACAATATTCGTGTCCGGTGATAAACGCGTTTTGTCCGCGGACACGACTTTCCAAACTGGTCCAATCAATGTTTAATGTATTATCCAAATTAACCCATGAATTGTCGCCAGTATAAACACCGATTTTTTCGTTCCAGTATTCGTTCATTTCTTCATCTGTCCAATATGTTTCACCCTGTAATTTTGCGATTTGCATTATCAATTTATCGATTTCTGGTTTGTATTTTGCGTCAATTTGTGCCAGTTTAGAACTGCAATAACAACGGTTGTACAATGTTTGTTCGCGTTCGCAATATCTGTTCATACATTCTGTATAATCAGCCAGACAACGAACCGTTGTAGTCGTAGATTGATTTGAGGTGTTTTCATATGAAATTGTTTGTATTGGATTTGTTGTTCGTG
Organism: uncultured Alphaproteobacteria bacterium; assembly: GCA_937901165.1. GTDB lineage: Bacteria > Pseudomonadota > Alphaproteobacteria > Rs-D84 > Rs-D84 > Enterousia. The sequence goes on along the minus strand of CALCGS010000092.1, from coordinate 1,637 downwards.
ATGTTGTTCCACTGCGAGCAATCACACGTTTCTTTTGTTGTGATTGTGTTGATTGTGAAAATTGTTGTGTTTGGGCAGATCTTGCCACAGATGAATTTGATTGACGTGGAACAATATTACGTTTTGGATTTTGTTGAATATTTGTTGTTGAATCATTTTTTTTGTTCGTTGTCCCAGCACGTGAAACGATTCGGCGTTGTGTTGTGCCGGGAATAGGGGTGGTTTTTACAATTGTGTTTATTGGACTAGTGCTTTGAGATGTCGCACCCCCAGGATTGAGGGTGGTCTTCATTTGATTATTCAAATAAGGGTACATATAATTGTATGTATATCCGGATGTTGGTTTTGCCGTATGTGATACGACCGTTGTATCGGCAGAAAAACCAGTGTTTGATAAAAAAACACATAAAACTATATTAAAAAGTAAGAGTTTTATTGTCCTTGCCATTCCATTATAATAATAATACATTTATGATGTTTTTTACAAGAAAAAATTTGCATTTGCTAAAATAACTGTTATAATTGTTGTTGTTTCGGGGTGTAGCTCAGCCTGGTAGAGTACTTGGTTTGGGACCAAGGTGTCGGAGGTTCGAACCCTCTCACCCCGACCAGAAAATTCAAACCGCTCGTCAAGAGCGGTTTTTTATTTGGTTTCCAATATCTTCACCGAGTTCGAGAGTTGCGTTTTTTAAAATGGCTATTTTTAGCCTGTTCTCGAACTCTTTGGTGTCAAATTTTAATGGTTTCTGTATGGTTCTATATGGGTCCGAAACGAAGAATTTATGATTTTTTCCTTAATGAATCAGTGCAAAATATAAATTTATTTTTTACGTGTTTTTGAAATGACATTTGACATAGGTCAGAAATAATAAAAAAAAATTATAAATATAGTAATATACACCATTCAGGAACTGGGAAATCTGGGAACAAATAATTCAGATTTAATTCCAGATTTGTCAAACCATAACCAATAATAAACCACCAATCAAATGGTGGTTTGACTTATCCAATGTCAAATTTTAATGGTGTTTATATAATACAAAAAAAGTATACCGTATTGACATTATGAAAATATATGGTATTTATAAAGTTAGTAGAGTTTTGGTTGATTTATAGGATGATAAGAATGATAGAAAACAAAAAATATCCGATTGATTTAAGAAAAGGTTGTGTGGATTGTCCAAATCTGGAACGACGCATTGGTGAATTTTTATCCCAAGAGGCATTTAAAGCAGGATGGATTTTTGGGGTTGAATTGTATGAAAGCGATATACAATGGATAGAAAATAATATTTCTAAAAATTCACAAAATAACAATAGAGACATATTATGGCGTTTTGATAATTATGGAAGTTCACCATATCTATTAGATTATTTTGACCAATATAATATACACTATTATTGTTTGTAGGATCTGGAGATAATCCCGAGTCGCCACTCATATTTGTTATTGACTCAATATCATAAAAGAATCCATTCTTAAAGCCTTGTTCAGTTCCACTAAATGAAACTTTACTGCCATTATTCTCAATGTAGAAAAGACCGTCGTTTGAATTGACATTGTCTAAACAACCATATACAAACACCTTAGAATTTTCTCCGTCAGAAGATTTATATTCCACAAAATTAAGAGAAAT
>CALCGS010000091.1 GCA_937901165.1 uncultured Alphaproteobacteria bacterium | reverse complement strand
CCATCGGTTGCGGCATGTTATGCCATGGCAAACCTGCTGAAACGCCGTCAAAATGTGTTTTATCATGACTATAAGATAATCATTGCCGCCGGAACTGAGGCCGGTATCGGCGAAAAGGCTTTATTGCCGGTGTTTGAAACGATGGACAACCCACTGGAAACCAAAACCATCACTTTATCATGTGGAAAATTGACCACTGGCGTGTCTGTTAAACCTTGGTCGGGCATCTTTATGTTAAGGAACTTAAAGACTCCAGAAACGTATTTTCAGGCCGCTTTTCGTGTGCAAACACCATGGGTTATCAAAAACCCAGATGGCGAACATCCAAATGCAACCCAAATTATGAAGGAAGAATGCTATATTTTCGACTTTGCACCAGATCGTGCGTTGCGACAAATAACGGACTACAGTTGCCGTTTGAACGTTGAAGAAAGCGATCCTGAAAAGAAAGTCGCCGAATTTATCAACTTCTTACCGGTACTGGCCTATGACGGTAGTGCTATGCGGCAAGTAAATGCCGGTGAAATACTGGATATGGCAATGAGTGGCACCAGCGCAACATTGTTGGCACGCCGTTGGGAAAGTGCATTGTTGGTTAATGTGGATAATGCCACCTTGATGCGTTTGATGTCTAATGAAAAGGCAATGAAAGCCCTGATGAGCATCGAAGGTTTCCGCAGCCTGAATCAAGATATTGAAACCATTATCAACAAATCCAACGCAATCAAAGAAAAGAAACAAAAGGCCAATGAACGCGAACTGACCAAACAAGAAAAGAAAGAATTATCCGAAGAAGAAAAAGAATTCAAATCAAAACGCAAACAGATTCAAGAAAAGTTGATAAAGTTTGCGACCCGTGTGCCAATCTTTATGTATCTGACCGATTATCGTGAACGCACATTAAAAGACGTTATTACGCAATTGGAACCAGGATTGTTCAAAAAGGTCACCGGTTTGGATGTGAAAGATTTTGAATTATTGGTAAGTCTTGGTGTATTTAATGATGCTCTGATGAATGATGCCGTATACAAGTTCAAACGCTATGAAGACGCCAGTTTGGAATACTCCGGCATCAACAAACACGAAGGCGAAGGTGTTGGTTTGTTTGACACAGTCCTAAGCCACGAAGATTACGAGATGATGTAAAGGAATCATATTTAATCTCTGGATTTTTTAGGATTTTTGTATTATTCTCTAGCTGATAAAACATTACCAAGGAATGTTATTGTTATGGCATTTGACAATCGCGATATAGAAATTTCACCAGCTGATATATCTATTGGCGATTGTTTTGCACAAAATCTAACCCCTACAAACAAGAAAATTTGCGAGATACTCAGAACATTTAGTGCAGATGCAGAGGAAACATACAAAGCTGCATTATGTTTATTACAACAAGCAGATTTTCCAGCAAGACAATCTTTGTTGTCTCATTGTTTAGTCAATTTGATTGATGCTATCAATTGCTATTCCGAAAATCTTTTGCAAAACCAGGTTGTAGAAGCACTAAGTAGAACAAAATTTGTAGTAGAGTCAAATAAAAGTACAGACGATATAAAAGACGCTGTCCAACATGCTTGGCACCAACAAGGATTAAAAAAATTATACGATCAAAAAATTCAGACAAAAACTTTGTTTATGACAAAGAACCCAAAAATTGAAAAAATCTTACAAGATGAGAACATTTCACCCGAAATAAAAAATGAACTGGAACGGGAATTTGGTAAAAAATATTCAACAATAAAAAATGCGTCTAATGCGTTAAATTCTTGCAGACATCTTAACGAAAAATATCATAAAATTTCTGAACAAGACTTATGCTTACACTTTAAAAACATAGAAGAATATATACTAGATTTAGAAGATCCTTCATACATAGAACGAAAAGATGTGCTTAATGACATTTTACAAAAAATCAATATAAAACCAGTGTCCTCAGATTCTTCTTGGCAAAAACCATCAGACAAGGAACAGGCTTTCGTTTTTAACCTATTAAAGGATAATTTAAAAAATTATTTTCTTTCCAAACTTGAAAGTCCTTCATGGTTTCAACCATTATTCGATAAAAATATGCTTAAATATTCAAAAGAATTCAACGAGGAAATAAAAGCAGATATTTATTCATGGGATGCTTTACCATACTTATCAAGAATGGCGTCCATAATTCCAGAAAAAGTTTTTGCACTCATAGAACCTTTAGTAAATGCAATAAAAGACGCTTCAATTGAATCACCTTGGTTGGTTAAAGTAATCGTATTATCAATAGCTAAAGAAATGCCAGATACGCAATTTAAAGCCATTATGACAGCGTTCACATCATATATCAATAAGGCATCTTTCATAGATCTGTTTGATTTTACGATATTTAAATCTATTTTAATCAGATTTGAAAAGCTCGATTCAGCTCAAGCCTTGAATTTGACAGAAGCATTATTATCATTGCAAATAAAATCTGTTGGGGAATATGGTTCCACAGAAGTAGTATCAAAATATGGATACAATGATTATTATAGATACCAAGAAATATTAAAAATGTTTCAAGAAATCTATAACAAACAAAAATTTGAACTATTCTCTGTTTTGGTTAAAATTTTTGATGAAACAATTTATCAAACATGCACACAAGAAGAACGAGAGAAATACGACAATTCTGTGTATATGGATCGACCTGCTATAGAGGACAGCGAACAAAATCATAATTTTTCTGATCCGGAACAGTTTGCAATAGACGCAATGCGTGATATTGCATTGTCAATAATATCTACAAATAAAAAAGACGAGTCCAGCAAAGTTTTTGATCTGTTACAAAATTCTAAATCGCCCATCCTTTTGAGATTATTCTTGTTTTTATTATCCGTGACGGATGTTGGCGATAAAAAATTATTATCAGAAAGTTTGACGAATTATGAATTTTTTGACAACCTAAATTATCATCATGAATACTTCCATTTGTTGAATAAAAAATTCAAAACATTATCCAAAACAGATCAATCTGTTATTCTCAAATATATTGAAGACGGTCCAAAAGGTGATTATTACAAAAATAGTGAAGATAGCACTTCTGCAAAAGAACGTCAAAATCGTTGGAAGTTTAAACACTTGATACCTATATTAGGCTCTTTAACAAAAAAACAGAAGGAACGATTTAAAGATATATTGTTTGATGACACTGGGAACCCTATCATGCCAGGAGACCACCCAGACTTTCTAACATGGATGAGTGGTTTTATAACTGTAAGACATGAATCTCCTTTAAAATCAGAAGAAATTCAAAAATCAAGCGTTGCAAAAATAATTAAAACAATGCAAGAATGGCAACCTGCGCCTGATAATTGGCACGGCAAGCCGGACAGAGAAGGTTTTGCTGAGGCTATCAAACAGGATGTCTTAAATACCCCCAAAAAGTACATATCTTCGCTCGGTAAATTAACAACTATAACTGAACCAACATACATTAGAGCCATTTTGCGCGGCATTATAGAATCTGGCTCAAAAACATCTGATGACTGGGTAAAAATTATTGATTTTATTGATTGGGTTGCAAAACAAAATGAAACATTTGATGATAGAAAAAATTTTCATGACGGTGACCAAGATTGGTATTGGACAAAACAAGAAGTTGCTTCGTTGTTAAATTCTGCTTTTGTAAAAGATTCTAGTATAGATAAAACAGACGATCAATTGATTGAAAAATCTTTTAATATTCTATGTTTCTTAATAAATTCTGAAGACAAATTACTTGAAAATAAAAAAGACGAGGTTTGTTCTGGAGATAATTATATAAACAGAGCAATAAATTCTATACATGGACAGGCTCTGGATTCATTGTTGACTTTTGCCCTATGGCTAAAGAACAACAACAAGCCAATAGATCAAGTAGAAGCATTATTAACAGATATTGTACAACATCCCAAATACATTGACTCCCTTGCTATAATTGCTCGTGCTCTGCCATGGGTACATTTGTCTATGCCAGAATTTACTGAAAAAAATATTGATATTCTTTTCCCAGAATCAAAAGAACAACAGTATATTTTAGATGTGACATGGCCAACTTTTATTCTGTACACACACGCATACGAAGAGATGTTCCATCTTATGAAAGGCAAATTTTGTTATGTGTTGAAAAACCATTTATATTCCGATAAAGATAAAAAACGTACAGACAAACAAATTGCTCGTCACCTGATACTCTACTATGCTTGGGGATTGTACGACTTGGATTCTGAAATTTTGTCCTTTCTTTTTGACGATATGGCAAATAAAGAAGAAATGGTATCTTTTGTAAATCTTATCGGTTTTATGCTATATCAAGCCAAATCGGATAATGACAATGTTTCAGATGAAATGCTCCAACGTTTTATAGATTTCTGGGAATGGTTTATTGAACATATAAAGGGTAAAGAAGCCAATTACAAAGATGTATTAAAGGAATTTGAACGGTGGTATCAATGCGGAAAATTTACGAAAGAAAATTGGGCTCTAAAGCAATTACACAGATTGGTAACAGATGATAAACTGAACATCTCTATGTCTAATTTCATGTTAGAAGAGATTCTGTGTACCGATTTAGCAGAGAATCCTAGACTGGTATTTGACGTTGTTTCAAGATTGACTTTTAGAGGCACAAGATTTGATTCTTTTAAGAGAAGTGGTATTATAGAGCAAACTCTTGAATATATAAAAAATCACGAGTTCCCAGAAGATAATACATTGAAAAGCGAAAAAGATAACTTTATAAGCAAATTATTACAAAATGCCAAACCTTGGGAATTAGACGATGCATCTGCAAGATTTGAAAAATATAGAGAAGATAGATAATTATGCTTTTTTAGCTGATGCTGGTGTCAAACCTTCCGTGGCAAGCGGTTTTGAATTCAAAATATGATCACCATGTTGTTCTAACACTTGGCAGACTCCAAGTAATGCCATTAAAACGGTGACCAGAGTAACCCATCTTGTATCTTCTGGCATGTCTTCTGCAAAAGATTGGCTTGTTGCGAAACATTTTCTAACACAGTAAGTAGTAAAATGTTTGAATCCACAAAACAACTGGTAATTTTCATAATTTACGTCTGTGTTATTATAATATTTTGCTAATGATGGAACATCTTTAATTTGATCCAAAACATCATCAAAATAATCGCCAGATATGTTTTGAATTGTATTGCCATACCATTTTTTGTTATAACTATTTCTATCTAACAAGTCAGGATCTTTGATATTTTTCCGCAAAAAACGTTCACAATGGTTTTGTTTTATCATTTCCAAAACCCTATCTTTGCGTTCTGGGTGTACCCGCAACATATCTATCTGTTCAACATAACCAAAATCTATATAATCTGCCCCATTTGTATCAAAATGCTTATTGAGCCACAATAACTGTATCTCTCCTTCTATTATTTGGCATGTAAGAGAACACGCCACAAAAACCCTATTATTCAACAATGCATCATAAACCTCTGCCGCCAATGAAACAATCGCGGCAGTCAAACTATGAATAGCCATCAAACCTTTATCTCTTGTTGCTTGTGTTTTAAATTGCTCCATAGTACGAACCATCATCCTTAATTTTTTCATCAAGGTATCTATATCGTCATTTTTTAATGGGTGTGGTAACGGGAAATCTTTATTTAACACGTGTATCTCCATCAAATTTTATTGTTTTTTATTTAATAATTGTGGATTTTGAACCATTTTTTCATAAATTTTTGCTCTTTCTATGTCATTATCATCAGAACCATGTTTGGTTTGAAGTTCTTTAGCGTCCGATTTTTGTTTTTCCAATAAAGGCAACAAGCTTTCTAATCTCGGTTTTACCTGCCTATAATAAAACGGATTGTTAAAAAAGTCTCGTTCAAGCAACGTAGATATTTCTTTGATGCAATCGTCTATATTTTTGTATAAATCGGTGTAAGTTTTAGCTGTTTTATCGGATAACACAACCAATTTATCAAATTCTGTAGGCACAGTAAAACTATGTTTTATTTGATATAGTTCATAATGAGCCGGATGACTACTAAATATCCGCATTCTCGGGTTTTGTTGATCGTTTGTGTAAATATTGTTTTCACCATACTGAATATTTGTTGGACCGCCCCACGTTTTGATTTTCTCTTTATAAAGGCGATTACACAAAGTGTACGCTAACAATCGGCATCTGATTGGTTCGTTGTAATTATTGCAGAAAAATTTGGCTTTTTTGATAATTTCTACTGTTTCTCGGTATGAAAAACTACATTTTTTAGCATATTCTGCAATCCATTTCTGCAACTCGATTATACTGTTAAAATCGTTTCCTTCATAAACTAGATTTTTTGAGAACTCTTTTGGCGTTATATTATCCGAGCAAATTTTTTCATAATTCAAATTTGGAATATCGATGATTTCATTGAAAAACTTTTGTAAATAATCTTCTTTGTTGCCAAGTTTTTGACGTGTCTCAGTAGAAATTTGATAAAAAGCATCCACACAAATGCGCAATCTGTTTTGATTTATTGGCATAACAACAATCAATCCCTCTATATCGAAAAAGTGCTTTACCGCCTCTAATGTTTTAATTGCAAAATCAGGCCTACATCTATCCAAATCATCAACGATAAATATCAACTTGTCGTGCGGTAATAATTTTATATATTCTGCCAGTTGTGATTTGGCATTTTGTAAAACATCGACTGGCAATTCTAGATTTTTCAAATTGTTGATGAAGTCTCCTACGTTTGTTGTTACGCCTGCTGATAGACCACCAACTTTAGCACTTGCGTTGATGTCTGTAGACTTGGCCCACGAACTCAACAGGTTTTGTATAAACTGGAACGTTTTTGGTTTTATAACTTTTTGTTCTTGTTTCACCAACAAGGTTATCTGCTCAACAAAAATACTCAACGGATCGTTTTTATAATCATTTTCCCACGCACTGAAATACAACGTCCTTATTGTCTTGTGCATTTGTACTGCAAAGCGTGTTGAAAAATGCGTTTTCCCTGTTCCATATCCACCATCAAGACCTATTACGTATGGTGTATCCACTCCTTGCAAAAACTCTTGCAAATCATTTACAAAAGAGACTATTTCTGGTGCGGTATCTTCCCATAAGCTTTTGCTCTTTTTCTGCAAATCTTTTGGTGCCAATTTAAAAATATTCGCAATATCTTTCATTACTTTTTCTCCAATTTTTTTTATCTTTCTACTCTCACCATGCATCAAAAAAAATTGTTTGTAAAGCCTTAATTTTCTGCGGGTTTTAGCGTTAATACACTACGATACACCACGATACATTTAGACACAAAATTATGATATTTTTGTATTTAGTATTTTGTTTAAACAACTAAATACACCTAGATACAAATCAACACTTCTTGATGTTTTTTTTATGTATTTGGTGCGGCACAGTTGCGGCAAAGCCGCACTAAAAATCCAGATTTCTGCGGCATAGGAAAGGAAAGTGCGGCATGCGGCTTAAAAAAAATTCCTGTGTGTAGCGAGGCGCTGCGCTCGTCGTTACCCTTGATTAAAACTCCCGTCACAATACCTTTTACCAGGCGCGCACCCTTGGTGGACACTTAATCCTTTGTTTTTACGAAACGAACACCCAAAGTGCGGACTGCGGGCACCTTTTTTGTTCTGTGTGTGACAAGCTGTATCGCTAGGAATTATCCTTGCTAAGCAAAACATATCGATGCTTTATGATACACCAAAACTGATAAAAACAGTTCTAAAAACATTTCAAAACATTACCCGGTATTTCAACAGATGTACGTGAGTTTTCAACAAGTTTTCAACAATTTCAAAGTGCATTACTTCTTTCTCTTCTTTTAATTTTATTTTTATTTATTTTATATTTTATTTTCTTTTCTTCTTCTTTCTCTTACTCCTGATATCATATCTGATTTCAGTATTGATTTCAGAACTGAAATCAGAGAATTTGTTTTGTATTTGGAGTGCGCACCCGGTGCGCACCTTAGGTGCGCATGTAACACTTTGTTTTTACACGATAAATGCCCAAAGTGCGCACCTGCGCACCTATTTTTTGTTCTGACGCTAGCGAGGTGGGGTGCTCGCCGTTACCCTCAGTAGAAAAATGTCCTGACAGTACCTTTTTATATTTTCAAGATACACCACAATACATGGCTGTTATGCGATTATTAAAAAACTAGATTTTTCGTAAAAATGGGTTAGAATCAAAGAAAAGGCACAAATTTATGTATGATCCAAATTCAAATTGTGACCAATATATCGCTAGTGGCGATAAAAAAGTTAGCGATATAACTAGCGATAAATCTATCGATATGTTGAGCGATACCGAACACAATTTCTTTACAACTATCGCAGCGCTCATTATTACCAAGGACAAAATCACCGCTGCAGATGCTATTAAAGCCACCGGTAAATCACCACAACGCGTCCGCCAATTGTTTACTGTTTTAGTAGGCAAAGGTTTTTTGACCGCCACCGGTCAGAACAAAGGTCGCAAGTATACATTCAAATCACATTAGGTGTTCGCATGTGTTCGCACCCCTGTTTGTTTAGATTTCTGCGGTTTATAACCCCAAAGTGCGAACTGCGAACACATTTTTACACTCTGTGTGTAACAAGGTGATGCGCTCGCCGTTACCCCCTAAATAAAAAGCCCCGAAAGGGGCAAAAGCGACTCAGTACGATACACCAGCACACAATTAACCACATATTGCATTAGCAACGTTATTGACAGCTCTGTATGTGCTGCTGTCCATGACATGAGTATAGCCCGCTGTGGTGGTTATACGGGAATGTCCGGCGGCTTCCTTCATAGCGGCCATATTTTCGCCCATATTTGCCCCCATACTGATGAAAGAGTGTCGCAAGTCGTGTATTCGCATATGGGGCAATTTCGCGTATTCAAGCGCCCATTCAAACGGTTTACGTATATTGCTTATTGGACGGTTTATATTACCAACCCCTGGGAACACATATTTGCTGCCCAGCGCAACGGCTTCGTCCAATGCCTGTTGCAGATAAGGTATAACAGCATCAGATAGTTTAACGTCCCTGGCGCCGGTCTTACTGTCTTTTAAATGTATTACTTTATGTTCCCGTGCGAGTT
>CALCGS010000090.1 GCA_937901165.1 uncultured Alphaproteobacteria bacterium | reverse complement strand
AACATTGTTCATCGGTCCACAAACAGAAGTTTATAGTGGCATGATTATCGGTGAACACAGCAAAGAAAACGATATAGAAGTAAACCCAGTACGTGGGAAACAATTAACAAACGTTCGTTCTGTAACTGCGGATGAAAAATTGTTCTTGGCACCACCACGCAAAATATCATTGGAAGAAGCATTATCTTATATCCAAGATGATGAATTGGTGGAAGTGACACCTGCAACAATACGTCTGCGTAAAAAAGAATTGGATAGTGGCAAACGCAAGAAAGCGTATCGCTTTGCCGAAACAGACTAAAACAAAACCGCCATTTCGGCGGTTATTGTTTATCTTGAAAAAACGTACAAAATAATGTAAATTATAATATATGACAAAATCATTATTTTTATTTGCTGGATACGACAAAGACGGGATTATTGATTGCTCGTTGGTACATCATATTCAAAGTTTATCAAAAATTGGTGATGTTATTGTGGTAATGGATTGTGATTGTACAAATTCAGAAATTCAAAAAATATCTAAATATTGTATTTATGTAAATGCTACACGTCATGGCGAATACGACTTTGGTTCATACAAACGCGGTTATATTTATGCACGTGATAATAATATATTACAAAATTATAATTATGTTTATATGGTAAATGATTCTGTTTACGGCCCATTGTTTGATATAAAACCAATAATAAAAAAATTGGAAAATTTTAATACAGACGCATTTGGTATTATTGAAAGCAGACACAAAATATATGCGCCTATTGAATCTTGGTTTATTGGTATGAATAAAAAAGTATTCTTATCAAATGTTTTCGATAAATTTATGACAAACATCAAACAACAAAAAACCAAAATTGATGTCACCATAGAATATGAAAATGGATTTACAGATTTATTAAACGCTAATAAATTTTCTTATAAATGTTTATTTTCTAAACATGGTCGCAGTGTTTATAATCAACCAAAAAACCTATTTATTCATGGATGTCCTTTTATAAAAAAAGCATCTTTTACACGACATTTTGGTTCAAATGGTATGCAAATAAATTACATATTAAATCACATACCAACACAACTAAAAGAATGTATATTAAATAACGCCATACGTGTATATGGAAACAATATACAAAACATATTAACAAATAATCCTTTGAAAATTTTAATTCGTAAAATACAATATGGATTACATAAATTAAAGGTTGGTGGAATTTGAAAACAGGAAACAAACGCATTTGTGCAATAACAATGGCGCGTGATGATGAATTTTTCTTATCACGTTGGATTGCATATTATGGAAAACAATTTGGCACTGAAAATTTATACATAATTTTGGACGGCACCGATCAAAAAATTCCAAAAAATGCCGGCAATGCACACATTAAAAAATTGGAACACGTCCCTATGTCACGCATTGACGGTGATAAATATAGAATTGGAAAATTATCTGAATTGGCACATAATTTATTAAAAACCTATGATATTGTAATTGGATGCGACAGTGATGAATTTTTAATTGTGGACCCAAAAACAAATAAAACACTATCCGAATATTTATCCACAAAAAAAATAAACACCTGTTTATCTGGACTGGGTCTGGACATCGGTCAAAATATGAAATGTGAATCAGAACTTGACCCCGATGCACCATTTTTATACCAACGTTCATTTGCCCTACTTTCAACCAGATACACCAAACCAGTTGTAATAAACAAACCTGTATTTTGGGGCAGCGGTTTTCACAGTATCAAACATCACAATTTTCATATTGATAAAAACTTATATTTATTACACTTTGGGGCAATCGATATGAAAATGCTGGAAGATAAGGCAAAAAAACGTGGTACCGATTGGTTAAACCATTTAAAAAGACGTGGCAACGGAACAATAAACGCCGTCACAAATTCTAAAATCAAAAGTGAAAAATGGCTAAAAATTGCACGCATTTTACAAACATATTTTCGTCCAATATACGCGCTACGTAAACCAGCAATGTTTGGATTAAAGCCGGTTGTAAAAATCCCAACACGTTTCAAGAAATCAGGGATATAAAATTTTTTACAAAAACATCTTTATCAAACCGTATATTAGCATCTTTTGATACTTTTATCATTTGTTTTACATCAATATTTTTATTATAAACATCGCTCATACATTTTGATAATTGTTTAAAATTCCCAGGTTCATATAATAATCCACCTTTACCATCCAATAAAATTTCACGTGGACCATATTTACAATCTGACGCTATATTTAAAGTACCAACAATTACAGATTCAACCAAAACAAGCCCAAATCCTTCACCATAACTTGATAAAATATGTGCCAAAGCATACTTCATATAAACATACGGATTATTTGTAGCCCCAACAAACAATATTTGTTTATTTGATTTTAATTCATGCGCATATTTTTTATAAACATCTGCTTTATCACCATCACCAACAATAACCAACCTAACATCTGGCTTTTTATTTGAAATCCAGAAATCATCAAAACCTTTTAACAAAGTTATTATATCTTTATCATAAGATAAACGTGATACAGCGCAAAAATAATCACCGTTTAATTTATTTTTCTCTTTTGATTTTTGTATAATTTGTTTTGTATCAACCGGATTATAAATACGAACAAACCTATCTGACTTTTGTGGGTATAATTTTTGCAAATCTTTAAACATAGCATCTGTTAACACAACAACTTTATCATATCCAGATAACTTTTTTACAAAATTATTTTTTACAAACACATCAAAAGAAGAATGAAACCATGCTATTTTCTTTGAATTTTTAACATACTTTAATTCATTAAAAAAAACAAAATCATGACAATCAACAAATACATCTATATCAGAAAAATTATTCATACGAAAAAAAATACGTTTAACACTTCTGTATATATCACGCATAACATACAATACAATCTTATACAAAGAGAAATGCGGTAATTTTGTTCCAAGAAACTTACACGGATACAAAACATAGGTTTTAATTTCTTTATGTTCTTCAAAATAACGTTTATACACGGGTTCTTTTATATTGACATAAGTTATAACAGATATATCAAAATCTGTATTCTTTAACAATTCATCCAATGTTCTTATTAAGACAGATTCAACCCCACCAAGTTGCATATCGCGTAAACAAAAAGCTATTTTAACTTTGGTCATTTTTATTTACCAATAAATTTGTAAATATTTTCACGCAATTCATACCATTCACTTGGTACGTCGTTAAAAATCCCCAGATTATTCATTTCAATAAATTCTTGTTTTGCAATATTTATTTCTTCATCTGTTTTTAAATATTTTAATTTACGAAAAGCCCAATTTATAAAATACCACAAGAAATTTTCAGACCATTTTTTCATTTGATATTGACTTGCCTGGTCTTTATATAAAACAAAGGAAGTCTTTATCCCAACACACAAACTCTGCATTATACGCAGTTGCTTTGCAGAAAGCACAATTCCACCAAAATTAGGTATATAATAATACAATGGCAACTGTGCAATTACAACCCTTGGTTTACGCAGCATAATCGCAGACCACCAAGGAAAATCTTCAAACAAAATCCCCTTTATAAACGGAACATCTGCAATTAAATCCTTGCGATACAGATTTTTCCAAACCTGACAATGTTTTATCAACCACTTACGTTTTGGGTTAAATGCATTATGTGCACTTTCTGTTGCATATTCAAAAACATCATCTGTCGTAACAGTTTTTAATTTATCTGCATTGTAATATTTTTTTATCCCCCAAGGCACAACATTATCAGTATCCAGATGTAAAAAATGTCTTATCATCAACCAAGGTCTATAAATTCTATCATACGTAAACGAAACCATATCAGAAGAATTTTTTTGTGCCAACTTATAACCCAATTCCATCATTTGAGGATGAATAAAATCATCACTATCTAAAAACATAATATATTCTGCATCTGCATATTGCATACCATAATTACGCGCGTCAGAAAGTCCACCATTTTTTTTATGAACGACCAAAAATCTATCATCTTTCTTTGCAAACTCTTCTGCAATTTTTCCAGAATTATCAGGGCTACCATCATCGACACAAATTGCCTGCCAATCCTTAAAAGTCTGATTTTGTACAGATTCCAAACAACGTTTTAAATATTTTTCTACATTGTACATTGGAATAATAATAGATATTTTTGGCATATTATCACCTTTTTACATTTTGTTTATCATAACATCTGCAAACGACCCAGGGATAGGATTATCAGACCCACGATAAGTTAATTTTTGGAAAAAAGCATCTTTTGTTAAATCGTCAAACACTTTTTTATCAAAAGGTTTATTGTTGTATGCCCACCACAAAGCATGTGTTGGGTCTTGTGCAACATGTGGCATTTTATCAAAATACTTTTTTGCCCTTTCATCATTTGTCACCAAAGTCTTAAACAACAACTGATGCATAAAATAATCAAAAGTATGATTTTCATGCATCCAATAATCCAATATCATTGCCCGCCACGCAGCCAACAAGAATGCCCCCTTTCTTGCACGAAGAAAACAATTTTGACAAAAACTATATGGGCTGCCACCTATATTATAATTATCACCAGTCAGATACATAAAATAATCTTGTTCTTCTATCCAATCTGGGATTGGTGCCGTCACAAACCCTGTTGAATCCAACCAATATCCACCATGTCTATATAACAATTCGACACGACAAATATCTGCAAAATGCGCACGACCAATTTTTCCTTGCTTATATTTTTCAACAATCACATCCGGCAAAGAAATATAATCGAACACAGAATTTTCATCCAATACAATCAATTCTTGTTTACAATGGCGACGTACACTTCTGAAACAAGCCTTGACCAAGGCGGGTGCTTTATCTTCACCTTGCAACCACATAGTAAATATTTTATCATTATCATCGTCTTTAACAACTTTCTGTTCTTTGACAGAATTTACCGCTGGCAAATAACGTTTAAAATATTTTGTCACTATTTCTGCGGTTAAATCAGTTCTTTTTCTGCGACGGGTCACCCTATCGTTCCAAAAAGGATTCAAAATGTGTGCCCTAACAATAACATTTGTAACCGCCCATAATCTTGCAATATTCATATTCATTCCTTATGCTATATACTCTACTTTTTCATCAACATCATCTTCTTCTGATGGGCCTGTTGTCATTTCATCTGCAATACCCTTGGCCTTGGCCATAATTTTATCCAATAATTCTGCCTGGACATCTGGATGTTCTTTTATCCATTTACGCACATTAGCCTCACCCTGGCCCAAGCGTTCATTATTATAAGAATAAAAACTACCTGCCTTTTCAATAATATTGTATTTAACCCCCATATCCAATATTTCACTAATTCTTGAAATACCTTCGCCATACATAATTTTGAAATCGACAGTTCTAAATGGTGGTGCGACCTTGTTTTTAACAATTTTAACCCTTGTTTCATTACCGATAACTTCTTCTTTATCTTTGATAGCGCCAGTTCTACGAATATCCATACGCACAGAAGCATAAAACTTTAACGCATTTCCACCAGATGTTGTTTCAGGACTACCAAACATAACACCAATTTTCATACGAATCTGATTTATAAAAATCAACAAAGTATTACTACGCGACACACTGCCCGCCAATTTTTTCAAAGACTGGGACATCAAACGTGCAGTTGTTCCCATAAACGTATCACCAATATTACCCTCTAATTCTGCCTTGGGTACCAAAGCGGCAACAGAATCAACAACCACAACATCAATTGCCCCAGATTTAATCAAAGTATCTGCAATTTCCAACGCCTGTTCCCCCGAATCAGGTTGTGAAACGATTAAATTTGCAACATCCACACCCAATTTTTTAGCATAATAAGGGTCCAATGCATTTTCCGCATCAATATACGCACACGAACCGCCTTTCTTTTGTGCCTCTGCCACGGCGTGTAATGCCAAAGTTGTTTTACCCGAACTTTCTGGGCCAAATATTTCAATTATACGACCACGTGGATATCCCCCCACCCCGAGTGCGATATCCAACCCCAAAGAACCACTTGAAATTGCTTCTATATTTTGTTGTGAACCATCGCCCATTTTCATAATTGCTTCTTTACCGAACTGTTTTTGAATTTGTGCGAGTGCAGATTCCAACGCCGGATTCTTAGCAACAGAATTCACAGCAACATCTTTATCTTTTTTTGCCATCATTTTCCCCTTTATTTCAAGAAAATCATACAAAATAATCCCATGAAACGCAAGCAAAGATATTTATCTTTTACCAAACAACAAAATCAAGACAGCAAACGCACAAATTCCCGTTGTCACAAACCACACAGACGACGTTGTCCCAATCAAAGCAATACACAATGCCCCAAGCATAGGTGCAACGACATTCGGGAAATTTGCCCCTGTTCTAAAAATGCCATAAAATCTTGAACGCTGTGCAGGCTGTGTATTATCAAAGAACAACAAATCATGTACCGGTTCTATAAATGCACCTGAAATTTGCCACAACACAAATATTGCCAACAAACTATACCCCTGGGCAAAAGTTGCCCAAAAAGACAACGCACCAAAAGATATAAATCCCAAATACAAGAACACCGCACTGCCGTACTTTTTAATTAAATTTCCAACAAAAAAATCAATGACGATATACGGAATAATCCCCAACGTTAAAACGATTCCCAAAGTATTTTTAGAAAACCCACTTTCAATAACAATAATCGGCACATACAAATACCGCATTGCACGCAAAGCATAAAAACTGAAATTCACGGCATACGCACGTGCCATACCCCTATATCTAAAAAACGCAAGTGCATTTAACCACAAAGATTTCAAAGTTCTTTTTGGATTTACTTTTTTAAATTCTTTATCCTGTTGCACAACACCAAAATGCTTAAAAAACATCAACCCAGAAAAATAAATCATTGCCGCCGCCAAGAACGCCATACGATTACTGCCAAATCGTGTTGCAATCGTCACCGCAAACATAGGTGCCAACAACGCCCCAATATTTTGCCACAAATGATATCGTGCATTTAATTTTGCCATACCGATTTTTTTTGAAAAATCCGCCATAAATAATGGAATTAAAACCAACACCAACGTTGAACACACACCCGACATATAATCAAGTGTCACAAACGTCAGCGGTTTTACAGACATTGACATAAACGCATAACACACCGACAGCAAAAACATAGAAATATACAACAATCGCGCCTTGGTAAACCAACGGAACAATTCATTGGCCAGCAATCCAATAAACATACAAAACACAGAATAAATACCGACATAGACACCGACCGCCGCCGATGCGAAATGTTCACCCAAAAAACCAGTAAAGATTTCAAGAATCACCAAAGAATAAACCGCATTATAAACGCCATCACCGAAACCGGTAAACAGCCCCAAATTTGCGAAAGAAAAACCGTTCACAGACGGTCGAACAGAAATATATTTATCTTTTGGCATTCTTTGTCCTCTGTGTTTTCAGTATCTATTATTATATCACAAAAATAACAAAAAACCAACCCCAGATATTTTATAAAAAAAATTGGTGTTTTTTGAAAAGGGAGAAAACACCAATTTTTTGTTTGTGGG